>NZ_CEYNTP010000107.1:0-8830 GCF_982873095.1 Lentiprolixibacter sp.
AGGACACCTTACTGGAAAATACCACCTATACCCTGAATTTCGGACAGAGCATTGTGGACAACAACGAAGGGAATCCCAACAGTTTCCTGACCTATGTTTTTTCCACGGGAGACTATATTGACTCGCTTTCCCTCAGGGGGGAAGTGAAAGACGCCTTTAACCTGAAAGCCGATCAGTTTATCAGCGTTATGCTCTACGAATTGGATACTGCTTACACGGATTCGGCTATTTATCAACGTCCCCCCTACTACCTTACCAATACCCTGGATAGCGCTACCACATTTAATCTGCAAAACCTAAAAGCTGGGAAGTATGTCCTGCGTGCCTTGAAAGACGAAGGGAAAAACAACCTTTTTGATCCGAAAACTGACAAAATAGGATTCATTCAGGACACCGTGGTTTTGCCCACGGATACGGCTTACAGCCTGACCCTATTCAGGGAAATCCCGGCCTACAGTCCCGTTATCCCCAGCCTGGTCTCGTCCAACAGGATTGTTTTTGGATTTAACGGGGGCACAGAAAATGTTAAAATTTCTGCTCTGAGCCCTATCCCGGATACCGTATCCACGCTGGTGGCTCGCGAACCTGAAAAGGACACCCTGAACTATTGGTTTACCCCATTTGAACGGGACTCACTGGTCTTTGAAATTGTTCAGGAAGAACTGGGTCAACGGGATACGTTTACTGTGAAAACAAGGTCTCTGGAACCCGACTCTCTGATCATAACCCCGAGCCATCGGGGCAATATCAATTTTGAGGATTCCTACAGCCTGAAAGCAAGCCTTCCTATCATCTCCATCGATACAACACAATTTGAAATGATGGATCAGGATTCTACAGCAATTCCTCTGAAAATGGAATTGGATTCCCTGAATAACCAGGTCGCTTTAGCGTTTGAAAAGACCCCCAATGCAAGTTACCGGATGCAGGTATTTCCGGGTGCTATTACTGATTTTTTCGGAGAAACAAATGATACCTTAAACCTGAGGCTTACCACCGGGAGTTATGCTGATTTCGGAAACCTCAGGCTGAACCTTAATGGTGCAGTGAGCTACCCGGTTATCGTTCAGCTCACAGACAATAAGGGCGTAACCAAACGGGAATTATATGCCCGGGAATCCCAGGTTTTTGAGTTTAATAACATCGAACCCGCGAGTTATCTGATACGACTTATTTTTGACCTCAACCAGAACCAGAAATGGGATACCGGGGATTACCTTAAAAAGGTACAACCAGAACCTGTTTTGTATTACCCCATGGAGGTTGAAATGAGAGCCAACTGGGAAAAGGTAGAAACCTTTATCATTGAACAATAAACGTATCCCGATCGGAAAGGAATTGCAATCTTTGTCGGTTTTCCTCTATGTGCTCCTTACTCAGCGTAGCGTAAACAATCTCTTCTTTTTCTGAAAAGGCAAGGGGCTCCCCAAGACAGTCGTAGACAGCAGTATGACCAGGGTATTCATGTCCGTTCGGGTCCCTGCCTACCCGGTTGACCCCAACACAATATGCCATGTTTTCTATGGCCCTTGCTTTCAGTAGTGTATCCCAGGCGCCAATCCTTAGGGCAGGCCAATTGGCTACATAGATCAACACGTCATAGTCCTCAGTATTCCTTGACCAAACTGGGAAACGCAGGTCATAGCAAATTTGCGGACATATCCGGAAATCCCGGAATTCACAAACCACCTTTTCCCTCCCGGCAACGTATTTATGGTGTTCTCCTGCCAGGGTAAAAGTGTGGCGCTTATCATAGTGGTACTGGACGCCATCCGGGGTAACGAAAAAGAAGCGGTTGAAATATTGCTTCTTCTCACTGAATACAAGACTTCCCATAATGCCCGCATTATACTTCCTGGCCATAGTCCCCATCCATTCCACACTGAGGGGCCCTGCCTCAACAGGAATATTTTCAGGGGCCATGGTAAACCCGGTAGTAAACATCTCAGGCAAAATGATCAGGTCTGCCTTCCCGTTCAGCTGTTGTAATTTTTTGGCAAGAACATCCTGGTTGGCTTTGGGATCTTCCCAAACCAAAGGGGTCTGAACCAGGGCAAGTCGCAGTTCCTTCATATCCTAATTTAGTTTACTGATATCCTTCCAACAAGTTTACGAGTGAAGTAAATCCCTGCATCCTGGCGTGGTCCAGGGCGGATTGCCCGCGCTGGTCCTTTAAGCGGGGATTGGCACCATGCTTCAGCAATTGGCGAACAATAGGCTCTTTGTTGAAGGTAGTGGCGTAGATAAGGCATGTGCCCCCCATGGCGTTTTGTTCGTTCACATCTGCACCCGCTTTTATCAACATCTCCACTACAGCTTTAAATCCCTTGAAACATGCACCCATCAGGGCGCTGTTTCCCGTACCGTCTTTTTGGGTAACATCAGCACCCTTCTCCAAAAGTAACCCGACGATTTCCCTATGATCGTAATAGGCAGCCAGAACCAGTGGGGTGTAGCCCTTCGGATCCCTGGAGTTTACCCAATCGGGATGGGTGTCTAAGGCCTTTGTAACGCCCTCTTTATTTCCATTTCGAATAGCCTCAAAAAATGCAGTTGTATCCATGCACCCAAAAATACGGAAAATGCTATTTGAACAGAACTACCCCAAAATCCGGTTCCCTTTATTTGTCAAAAAATGGATTTGACTACAAATTTTAGCGCTTTTACCACAAATTATTTAGGTAATTTCTTACGTTTCTGGAAATGATGTACTTTTAATACTCATCAAAATACAGCCCTTTTGGAAACAGCAACCACCAAATTTACAATAAGGCAATCGCCTTTTTCTGTTGCCGTACTTGATAGCAACGGAAATATTCTAAACTATTCCAACCGTTTTGCAGAAGAGATACATCATAAAAAGGACCTGACTGGACTTAACTACTTTACTGTGGTTCCTCATGTTCCCCACTCATTTAAAAAGATCAACGAAGCTTATTTTGGAGGGAAATCATCCATAAAGGAGGTGAGTCGTTTTATTCCTCTCGATGGACTTCCTCAATGGTATGAGTGGAAGTTAAGTCCTTGGACAGCTGATGATGGTCAATATAATGGTTATGTGATCTATTATGAGGAAGTAACCGAATCACATAGAGATAAAGAGCTGATCAGCAGAGCTATGGAAGTGGCCCGGATTGGGGGTTGGGAAGTAGATTTAGTGAATAATACGATTTACTGGTCCAAGGTGACCAAGGAAATCCATGAAGTCCCAGAGGACTATGTTCCTGACCTTGAAAAAGGAATTAACTTTTATAAAGAAGGGGAGGACCGGGAAAAAATAACAGCCCTTGTCAGTGAAGCCATCGCCAATGGCTCCCCCTGGGATACGGAACTACGTATTATTAGTGCGAAAGGCAATGAGATCTGGGTGCATGCCAAAGGGGAAGCGGAGCTGATAAATGGAAAATGCATTCGTTTATTGGGAACCTTCCAGGACATTGATAGTCGCAAACGCATGGAGGAACGGAGCAGGTTGGTTTCGGAACGCCTGGCTTTAGCTACCAAATCGGCCCATATTGGCATTTGGGAGTATGATCTCGTAAAAAACAAACTGGAGTGGAGTGATGAAATGTACCTGCTATACGGGATACACAAATCAGACTTTAAGGGTGTTAATGAAGCCTTTGAAGCCGCATTACATCCCGAAGACAGGGATAGAGTTCGCGAAGAGGGGGTGCAACTCACTCTTCAGGGGGCTGCTGAATTCGATACGGTATTCCGTGTCCTCTGGCCCAGTGGGGAAATTCGCCACATCAGGAGTAAAGGATATATAGAGCGGGATGCCGATGGCGACCCGCTGAAGATGATTGGAGCGAATTGGGATACTACGGAGTCAGTTATTTCAGAAAAACGCCTGAAGGACCTCCTCTCTATCACCACTGAACAGAATGACAGCCTGATGAATTTTGCCCATATCGTTTCCCATAACCTGCGATCACATTCCAGCAACCTGTCTATGCTGACCTCCTTTTTAGAGTCAGAGAAGGATGATAAGGAACGTGAACGATTGGTTAAAATGCTTGTAGAAGCCTCAGAAACACTGGATGAAACCGTGGGACACCTTACGGAAGTTGTCCAACTGAAGACTGAATCGGCAGACAAGATCAAGGATCTGAATCTATTGGAGGTGTTGCATGCCGTTCAGAAGAATGTATCGGTTATGATGGAAGAAGAACAGGTAAGACCAAAAATGTCAGTGGCTTCGGACATTAGAATAAAAGCCATCCCGGCCTACCTGGACAGCATCTTCCTGAACCTCTTTACCAATAGCCTCAAGTATCGATCCCCGGAGCGCCCCCTGAAACTTACTATAAAGGCAAGCGTTCAGGATAACAAGGTACGAGTGTCCTTTCAGGACAATGGTCAGGGAATAGACCTTGAACGGCACGGGAGTAAGATATTTGGGATGTATAAAACATTTCACACGCACAAAGACGCCAAAGGCATTGGCTTGTTTATCACCAAGAACCAGATAGAAGCCATGCAGGGTAAGATCGAAGTAGAGAGCACAGTTGGGGTGGGAACTACCTTTCACCTCACCTTTAAAAAAGCATAGGAGGTATTGAGCGGGAATGACAAAAATAAACCACGTTTGCCTGATTGACGATGACCATATCTTCTTATATGGGGCCAAACGCCTGATGCGGGAAATTGACTTCTATGAAGACTTGTCGGTTTTCAGCAATGGGCGGGAGGCTTTGGATCATTTCAGAAAAGTGGTACATACAAACAGTTCGCTGCCTTCCCTAATGTTTCTTGACATCAACATGCCTATCATGACCGGATGGGAATTCCTGGAAGAGCTACTCAACCTGCCTGGAATAGATACCGATGGTATGTATATCTATATCATGAGCTCTTCGGTAGACCCCAGGGACCTGGAACGTATACAGGCCTATCCCCTAATCAAGAACTACATACTAAAGCCCATGACCATGGAGGATTTGCAGGGGATACGTGCTGAACTTTTGTAAACAGATAGCTCGGATTTGAAAACAGATAGCTCGGATTTGAAATCCGAGCTATCTGTATACGGTCTAATGTTCACCCGGACTGAAGTCTTCCGGGGCCCTTTGAGGTTGATTGATCGTTCCTGCATTTCCCGTATCGTTAAAGACGGTCCACTCCACCGGATCAAAAAGGGGATTCCCTCTGGAGACGCTACTGAGGCGCAATGCCCTCCCGTCTTCAAATTCATGGTCCGTGCCGGACCCGTCTTCCCCGATCCTTCCAAAAATGTCAACCACCTTCCCAAACGGATCGCGTAGCAACAGGTTGTCATCCCCATTGGAATCCGCTGCAGTGTTAAGTCCCCCCTCTGCGGTAGGGGAAAAGCCATATACTTCTTCAAAGACTACGGCGTCTGCAGAAAGGGTAATAGCTTCCCCAGATTTAATTTCAAGCCCGGAGAGGTCTATGGCTGATCCCAGTTCCAAATTTGCATTGGTATAACGTTCCAGTACCCAGCCATTTAGTAACAGACTATTGTCTCCTGCATTGTAGAGTTCAATAAAACGTGCCCTGCTGTTGTTATCCGGATCTGCTATTTCGGAAATGAAGACCTCATCTGATGAAATCGGAGGGGGCGGTTTCTTACATCTATCCCCCGTAAATTTCACATTCTTGGGACCCTGGGCGATTAATCGAAATCCTGCCTTTTCAGGAACGAGTACTGCTGAAATTTCCCCTCTTCCTTCGGGTAAGGGATCATCGTAAAAATCCGAATAACCACTGGTTTCCAATTTAATGGTGTTTCCATCACAATTTTCCAGCAAACGGGTGGATTCTTGTTTCGGATCTGCAAACCTGAGCTCCAGCTGGTCTTCAACGAACTGAAGGGAATCCAGTACTACCCATGTGCTGGCTTTTTGTTCCTCTATCTGCTCCAGAGTGATGCGCTTTGGAACTACCTCTGCCTGTATTTTACATGTTGCAACAAGGTGGTTTTTGACCTGATTCCTGGGAATTCGACCAACCATTTGCTGCCCAAATAGCTGGTAGGCAGTTCCCAATTGGTAATGTCCTTTACTTTGTCCCAGATATAATCCCCTGGCATTAATAAGAACCTTTTTCCCCTGAGGAAAGAATAAGTAGGTGTCTTGAAGGTCTACCAAAACCTCCAGTCCCTCCTGTGGATCTTGAGGCTTGTCCTGCAGGTGCAGGCTACCGTAAAAGTTGCCGTGTTCATCGGATGAAATTACATAAGCCTCAACAATAAGGTCTTCTGTGATCTTCCGGGTTGCTCCCTGGTAGAGGCCCTTTATCTCTGATAGGGAGGTGTTGGGAGTTAGACTTTGTTCACACTCAGATAGGTTCCCAAAATTGTTATCCGCCACACAGGCCATGAATAAAAGGACCCATAAACCATTTAAACCAGTCAAGCCCCCTACTGAATATTTATTTCCCAGCTGTCTCAAAAGCTTACACTTAGGTTAAGAAAAAAAGAACGCCCATAGCCATACCAGTATTTTGGGCCAAATAAAGGGGTGGCACTGAGGTTATCTTCCACGTACTGCTGATAGTGCCCGTTTCTGCTTTGCTCAAATCCACCCGTCCTGAAGGTTGCGTCCAATACATTATTGACACTGGCGAATACCCCAACATACATTCCCCGGAATAACCAGGACTTACCCCCAACCACATTGAGGAGGTGAACGGTGGGTAGCGGCGTCTGTTTTGTCAAATTCCCAATTAAAGTATCGTCAATGTCCAAAGTGATCTCCCGGGTTTCAGGATCCAGATAAAAGCTTTGTGTTCTTGTCAATGCGGATACATCGATATAGTTTTTGCTCAGCCTGTTCAGCGATGTGCTGACAAACCAATAATCGGGATCGCGATAAGTAATCCCCAATGACAGTGCCTGTTGCGGGCCCCGCCCCAGGTAAAGGCCCTGAAGTTGCGCATTCCCCAGGTCAGCTTTCCCGGAAGGGTGGATAGGGCTTCGATCATCGGCTGCAACGTCAAAATACAGTTCTGCCCCTGGGTTTTTGGCGTATCGATAGGCTCCTATACTTCCCGCCATGGAAAAGGTCACCGTCGTTCCCGGGTGGTACTCGAGTCCGAATTCAATCCCCCTGTGCCGGGTATGCACATCCGTTAGTACTTCATAGACAAAATCAGAACCCAGGCCTGAATCAGTAAAGTACTGACCTATTTCAGTAGTATTCTTAAAACCGGTGGTGTACGCAGAAATCCTGCCGTTGAGATTAGGGAATCGAAGTAACATATTCGCTTCGAAAGCCGTAACCAAGGGAAGGGCATTGTGGGAAACGCTTTCATGGTTCTCCCGTGGTTGTATAAACACTTCCCTGGTATGGGGCGGTCGTTGTTGCCTTGTTCCCCGAATATTAAATAAGACCCGGGCATTGGGCTTATAACCCAACCCTCCTTTCAGGAGTAGCCCTGTATACATTTTTCCAGGACCCTTACCCAGGGAATTCTCAGGATAACGGCCATTCTGAAATTCTCCTGTCCTCTGATATTTCCGGCCAGACAGAGCAACACTTCCGAAAGCTTCCCACTTTTTCGTCTCTACGCGTCCCTGAACAAAGGCATCCAGAGCCTGCTGCTGTATACCATAGTTATATGCAAAACGTTCTCCCTCCCCAACTTCAAGAGCTCCTTGTATATTGTTTCGCGTGTCACTAAAGGGGTCCACATCCTCATGAAAGGAAGCACCCAGCAGATCTTCCAGGCGAGAGAAATACTGTGTCCTTGTATTCCTGGTAAAAACGCCCAGATCAAAATGTAAATGCTTTGCAAGCCTCAGGTTCCCCGTCATTCCGGAAATGAGCGACCTGCTTCGCTCCACTTGAGAGTAGGTCAGATACGCTGCCTTACCTCCTGGATGATTGGCATTGGCCAGGTAGAGGTCTTCCCAGGAGATCTGACCCTCCCTTAAAAATTCCTGCCTAACCGAGTATGCATTTTCATTATTGTTGCCAAAACCACTGTTCAGGTAGTAGCTGGGGAGGTAGCGATAATAAGAAGGATCAGGATTCGGTGCATTGTAATAACCCAATCTGCCCTGTGTTTGGTTGCCAAATTGATAGGCCAGCCCTATCCTGAAGTTCACACGATTGGAATTCAGCTTATAGCTGAGCATAAGAATAGGCTCGGATATCAGGCGTACCCTGGCGTTACGAATCCGGCCTTCCTGCCATCCCCAGTTAGGATTGTACTGCCTCCCCGAGATTTGATAAACTTCCTGACTAATTGGGGAACTTTTGCCCCTTCTGTTGCGGGCTGAAATGGCTTGGGCAGATAACCTGCTTCCCTTTCCCAAATCAAATTCAAGCCCTCCAAAAAAGGAGTATGCATCATATAGTGTACCTTCAATATACCCCTGAGAAGCCCATCTACGCGATAGGGAGAAAGCAACTGTAAACCCTTTGTCACTATTTCCGGATGCGTAGGTAGCCATTAACCGGCCCGAATATGAGCGATTGGATGCAGAGCTCGACAGGCGTATACCCGGCCTAAGCACGGAAGGATAAATAGAGAAGTTTACACCGCCCAAGAGGCCCCCAAAGGCATCTTCAGATGGATTAAGATATGATCTGTGCGTTTGGTAGCGCAGGATATCATTTAGGCCTCCCCAGTTGTTCCATTGAGGCCTGCCATTGTAGAGTTTGTTCATGGGCAGGCCATTGATAAGGACAAGCCCCTCAGAGGTATCGAAACCGCGTACCTTAAAAAATACCTGGGAAAAATCAACAGCAGCCCTGTTGAGAAAAATGTCCCTCGATCCCTGAAGAAATCCAACCACCTCTGACATACCTTCATCATCTTCAAGATCGGTCTCTGACAAAGTGAGGAGGATATCTATTTT
>NZ_CEYNTP010000108.1:0-8783 GCF_982873095.1 Lentiprolixibacter sp.
ATTGATGAAAACCGGTAAAAACAGAAAAGTAGCATAGTATGGCTAAACAGGCACCCATAGAACAGGACGGTACCATAATCGAAGCCCTCTCCAATGCGATGTTTCGTGTGGAATTGGAGAACGGCCATGTGGTTACTGCCCACATTTCCGGTAAAATGAGAATGCATTATATCAAATTACTGCCGGGAGATAAGGTAAAGCTCGAGATGAGCCCTTACGATCTCACTAAGGCGAGAATAACATACAGATACTAAGCAATACAAGATGAAAGTTAGAGCATCGATAAAGAAAAGAAGTGCCGATTGCAAGATTGTACGCAGGAAAGGCAGGTTATATGTCATTAATAAAAAGAATCCTAGATTCAAACAAAGACAAGGGTAGTTATGGCAAGAATTGCAGGGGTTGATATCCCCAAACAGAAAAGAGGCGTAATCGCACTTACCTATATCTACGGAGTTGGTAAAAGCAGGGCCAAGGAAATTCTTGGTAAAGCCGAAGTAAGTGAAGACACAAAAGTATCTTCATGGACGGATGATGAAATTGGACGTATCCGTGAGGCGGTATCCTTTTACAAGATTGAAGGAGAATTGCGATCTGAAACCCAGCTCAATATCAAGCGACTGATGGACATCGGTTGTTACAGGGGTATCCGTCACCGTACGGGATTACCGTTGAGGGGGCAGAAGACCAAGAACAACTCAAGGACAAGAAAAGGAAAGAGAAAAACCGTAGCCAATAAAAAGAAAGCTACTAAGTAATCGTAGTTAGTTGGCCTGGATGTAGCTGCAAATACACATACATCCTGATACTGACACAAGTGCAATAGAGAATAAATATGGCAAAGACAACGACAAAAACGGCAAAGAAGCGCAAAGTGATTGTGGAGTCTGTTGGGGAAGCGCACGTAACGGCGTCCTTCAATAACATCATTATCTCCTTGACCAACAAGAAGGGGGATGTGATCTCCTGGTCTTCCGCTGGAAAGATGGGCTTCCGTGGTTCTAAAAAGAACACACCCTATGCTGCACAGGTAGCTGCTGAAGAATGCGCCAAGGTAGCACACGAAGCCGGCCTTAGAAAGGTAAAGGTATATGTGAAGGGACCGGGGAACGGACGTGAGTCTGCTATCCGAACCATCCACAATGCCGGCATCGAAGTGACAGAGATCATAGATGTTACCCCGCTGCCGCACAACGGTTGCCGTCCTCCCAAGAGAAGACGCGTTTAAGTACTGAAATAACAACAATAGATTTTTCACCCGGGGGTGAACAACGATTATCGAAGGATAAGCCTTAATTCATAATCTCACCTCCCAATTATTAGAAAATGGCAAGATACACAGGACCAAAAAGTAAAATCGCTCGAAAATTTGGAGAAGCGATCTTCGGAGACGATAAGGCCTTCGAAAAAAAGAACTACCCTCCCGGACAACACGGGAACAACAGGAGACGCGGAAAGAAATCGGAGTACGCGATCCAGTTGATGGAAAAGCAAAAAGCCAAATACACTTACGGTATTCTGGAAAGACAATTCCGCAACCTCTTCGCCAAGGCGAACCGCAGTAAAGGCGTTACCGGTGAGGTATTGCTGCAATTGTGCGAGTCGCGACTGGACAATGTGGTATACCGTATGGGCTTGTCAAGCTCCCGAAGGGGTGCCAGGCAGTTGGTTTCCCACCGACACATTACCGTTAATGGCGAAGTTGTAAATATTCCATCATATGCACTCAAAGCTGGAGATGTGATTGGGGTGCGCGAGAAGTCGAAGTCACTTCAGGCTATCCAGGATTCCCTTGCTGCCAACAGCAGCGTGTACGAGTGGATCACCTGGAACTCGGAAAAAAAGGAAGGAACTTTTGTTTCGGTTCCGGAACGCATCCAGATCCCGGAAAACATCAAGGAACAACTAATCGTCGAGTTATACTCTAAATAAAATCATACAATTCCGAACATGGCATTATTAAATTTTCAAAAGCCCGATAAAGTAATCATGATCGATTCTTCCGATTTCGAAGGGAAATTCGAATTCCGCCCTTTGGAACCCGGATATGGATTGACTGTCGGGAACGCTCTAAGAAGGGTGCTGCTTTCTTCACTGGAAGGTTTCGCGATCACTTCCGTGAGAATAGACAAGGTAGAACACGAATTTTCGGTTATTGAAGGAGTTGTAGAAGATGTCACCGAAATGATCCTCAACCTGAAACAGGTTCGATTCAAAAGGCAGATCGAAGATGTAAATGAGGAAACCGTATCGATCTCTGTCAGCGGCAAGGAACAGCTGACTGCCGGGGATTTCCAAAAATTCATTTCGGGATTCCAGGTATTGAACCCTGACCTCGTGATTTGCAATATGGATGCCGGAGTGAGTATCAATATGGAGATCATTATTGAGAAAGGCCGCGGATATGTGCCTGCTGAAGAGAATAAAAAAGCGAACGCCCCAATAGGCACAATTGCTGTAGACTCCATATTCACTCCGGTGAAGAACGTGAAATACAGCATTGAGAACTTCAGGGTTGAGCAGAAGACGGACTATGAAAAACTGATTTTCGAGATTGTCACTGACGGATCAATCCATCCAAAGGATGCGCTGACCGAAGCTGCCAAAATACTCATACACCACTTTATGCTGTTTTCAGATGAGCGTATCACCCTTGAGGCAGATGAGATTGCACAGACGGATACCTACGATGAGGAATCGCTCCATATGAGGCAGCTGCTCAAAACCAAGTTGGTAGATATGGACCTCTCTGTTAGGGCACTGAATTGCCTGAAAGCTGCAGAGGTAGATACCCTTGGCGATCTGGTTTCTTTCAACAAGAACGATCTGATGAAGTTCAGGAACTTCGGTAAGAAATCCCTGACCGAGCTGGAAGAACTGGTGATCAACAAAGGGCTGAACTTCGGAATGGATTTGTCCAAATACAAATTAGATAAGGATTAAGGGGAGGGCAGCAACCCGTTTACCCGTATAGATAAGAACGATGAGACACGGAAAGAAAATTAATCACTTAGGAAGGAAAGCGGCCCACAGAAAGGCCATGCTTGCCAATATGGCCTGTTCCCTGATTGAACATAAAAGGATCAATACCACAGTGGCCAAGGCCAAGGCTCTAAAACAATTCATTGAACCGCTTATCACAAAATCAAAGGCTGAAAATAACCAGTCTGCTGAGAAAGGTACGCATAACCGTCGCGTGGTATTTAAGAACCTGCGCAACAAATATGCGGTTTCTGAACTTTTCGGAACCGTTTCTGAAAAGGTAGGGGACCGGCCCGGAGGGTATACCCGGATTATCAAACTCGGAAACCGACTTGGAGATAATGCGGAAATGGCCATGATAGAGCTGGTGGATTTCAATGAGCTCTACGAGGCTGGTAAACCACAGAAGAAGAAATCAACGCGTAGGAGCCGAAGAGGGAAAAAGGCCGCCGCCGCCCCTGCACCGGTAACAGAGACCGTAGCGGATGATTCAGAAGAATAGTATGTTCATAACATCATTAATATTTTGGAAAGGATAAGCCTAAAAGCTTATCCTTTTTTTATGTTTATTTGTTAAACCATAATTCATAGGCAGAATGAAGTATCAAAGCAAAAATAAAGCCCTGCTCCTATTGGCAGACGGTACAATTTTCTACGGAAAGGCTGTAGGTAACAAAGAAGGAACAGCATTTGGAGAAGTGTGTTTCAATACTGGGATGACCGGGTATCAGGAAATATTCACCGACCCCTCCTATTTTGGACAGCTAATGGTCACCACAAATGCCCATATCGGGAACTACGGAACCAATTCCGGCGAAGTAGAATCGGATTCGGTCAAGATCGCTGGCCTTATTTGTAAGAACTTTAGCTACGAGTATAGCCGCCCCAGCGCGGATAAGAGCCTCCAGGAGTTTTTGGAAGACAGTAATCTTTTTGCTATTTCAGACGTGGACACACGGGCCCTTGTTAGTTATATCCGTGAACACGGGGCCATGAATGCGGTTATCTCAACCGATGTAGACAATGTTGAAAAACTAAAAAAGGAGCTGGACAAGGTGCCCAGCATGGAAGGGCTGGAATTGGCCTCCCGGGTTTCTACCCAGGAACCATACACCTACGGAGATCCCAAAGCACCCTACAAGATTGCTGCCCTTGATATTGGTATAAAAAAGAACATTTTGCGCAACCTCGCACAACGCGGGGGCTATATCAAGGTCTTTCCCTATAATTCTTCCTTTGAAGATCTGAAGGCTTTTGATCCTGATGGTTACTTTATTTCAAACGGTCCCGGAGATCCGGAACCCCTGCACGAAGCTGTGGAAACCGCTAAAAACATCATGGAGACCAACAAACCTCTTTTTGGTATATGTCTGGGCCACCAGGTTATTGCACTGGCGAAAGGTATTTCCACTTACAAGATGTACAACGGGCACAGGGGCATCAACCACCCGGTGATCAACCTGGAAACCGGAAAAGGAGAAATAACCTCACAAAACCACGGCTTTGCCATCAACAGGGAAGAGACCGAGGCCCATCCGGAGCTCATCATTACCCACGTACACCTCAATGACAAGACCGTTGCCGGGATGCGGGTGAAGGACAAAAACGTCTTCAGTGTGCAATACCATCCCGAGGCCAGTCCGGGACCCCATGATGCCTCTTACCTTTTTGATCAGTATTTTGAAATGATCGGGGCCAACGTGGATGATAAGATCACGGTTTAAGGAATTGTTATCTCACTGCCGAAAGTCAGGGAATCTTATAGGATTCCCTTTGTCCTTTTGTATCTTTGAATCAAAGAATTTTACTTGGATAATCTTTGCATCCAGATCCTTAAATAATTGAGTAAACAACCTAAAAAGCAATAACATGAGCATTATACTTGACGTACATGCGAGACAGATATTAGATTCCCGTGGCAATCCTACCGTAGAGGTTGATGTGGTTACAGATAACGGTGTAGTAGGCAGGGCAGCAGTGCCTTCCGGGGCTTCCACAGGAGAACACGAAGCAGTAGAATTGCGGGATGGCGGATCCACCTACATGGGAAAAGGGGTGAGCCAGGCGGTGAAAAATGTCAATACCGTCATCGCAGAACATATCAGGGGTAAATTGGTTTTTGAACAAAACCTGATCGATCAAACCATGCTGGAATTGGATGGCACGCCCAATAAATCCAAATTAGGGGCCAATGCCATACTCGGGGTGTCCCTGGCTGTGGCCAAAGCAGCAGCTAATGAATTGGGACTATCCCTGTTCCGTTATGTAGGGGGCGTAAGTGCCAATACCCTGCCTGTGCCCATGATGAATATTATCAACGGAGGTTCGCACTCCGATGCTCCTATCGCTTTCCAGGAGTTTATGATCATGCCGGTAAAGGCCAAGAATTTTACCCACGCCATGCAAATGGGTACTGAGATCTTCCACAACCTAAAAAAAGTACTGCACGGAAGGGGACTCAGCACGGCAGTAGGGGATGAAGGTGGATTTGCACCTGCCCTGGATGGAACAGAAGATGCCATCGAGACCATTGCGAAGGCCGTTAAGCAGGCGGGATATTCCTTTGGGGACGAAGTAAAAATTGCCCTGGACTGTGCTTCAGCGGAATTTTACGTGGACGGAAAATACGACTATACCAAATTTGAAGGGGAAAAGGGTGCGGTGCGCACATCAGAAGAACAAGCCCGTTACCTGGCTGACCTCTGTGAAAAATATCCCATTATTTCCGTAGAGGATGGGATGGATGAGAATGACTGGGAAGGCTGGAAGATCCTTACTGAACTGGTTGGGGATAAGGTACAACTCGTTGGGGACGACCTGTTTGTGACCAACGTGACCCGCCTGGAAAGGGGTATCGAGAACGGCATAGCTAATTCTATCCTGATTAAGGTCAACCAGATCGGTACGCTCACAGAGACCATCGCTGCAGTGAATATGGCAAAGAATGCCGGATACACTACGGTAATGTCTCACCGCTCAGGAGAAACAGAAGACAACACCATTGCAGATCTGGCGGTGGCCCTGAATACTGGTCAAATTAAGACGGGGTCTGCATCGCGTAGCGACAGGATGGCCAAATACAATCAGTTGTTAAGGATTGAAGAAGAATTGGGAAGTACTGCCTATTACCCTCAGGAGAAAGCTTTTAAGGTACAGCAGTAAGACCGTAATTTTTAAATCATCCCTCAGGGGACCTACCCCTGAGGCTTCGTTTCATTTCAGACCTAAATTGCCCCTGGATCCATGAAGCACTTTTTGTTTGTTGCAGCTGAGAATGATGCTCTCGCCAATTGTAAAGCTGGAGGTATGGGTGATGTGGTTCGTGATGTACCACGTCATATCTCGGATAAGGGCGACAAGGTACATATAGTGGTGCCTTCTTATTCCCGTTTACACAAGGAGGCTTCTTTCCGTACGCACCTCAATTTTGAGCTGAGAGGGATGACGTATACGGCAGAACTTTTTGAAGCGGTACCCAAAAAGGAATATAAGAATACCTTCCACTATGTTATCCACCATCCCGAGATAGAGGCTGGGACCATCGCCCACATCTATCACGATGACCCTACAGAACCCTTTTTTACTGATTTTGTCAAGTTCACTATTTTCTGTACTGCTGTTGCTGAGGCGATAAAGAAAGGGGTCTTTGGAGAACTGGATATCGTACACCTCCACGATTGGCACACCAGCATGTTGCTCTTTTTAAAGGAGTTTCACCCGGGGTATGAGATGCTGAACTCCATGCGTTTTGTCTACACCATCCACAACCTGTCCATACAGGGGATACGCCCATTTAAGAATAATTATGCGGCACTGGAGACCTGGTTTCCGGAAGTGAAATACAGCGAGGAACGATTAGCCGATCTCCGTTATCTGGATTGTATAAACCTGATGGCTGTAGGGATCAGATTGGCGGATGCCGTACACACAGTTTCCCCTTCCTACCGTGACGATATCATGAAACCGAGTGACCCGCCAGACTTCATAGGCGGCGAAGGACTCGAACAGGACCTGGTGCAGGCCAATGAAGAAAAGCGACTTTTCGGAATTCTCAATGGCTGTAACTACAAGAATATCCGCACCGCAAAGCGTAAATTGATCCATCGCAACATCATCAAAGCCATTTTTATCTGGCTCCAGCAGGAATCCAAGAAATACAAGGCCGACTTCCTTGCCCATACCGGGGAGAAGATGATGGAATATCTGGATAATCCCCCGGCCTTCATTTGTTCCAGTATAGCCCGCTTGACTGAGCAGAAGTTCTATTTTCTGAAACGGTCTCCGGACAAGTTCAGGGAAATCCTGGATAAGCTCGAAGAAGTAAATGGGGTATTTATGTTGCTGGGAACCGGTGCCCCTGAATACGAGGAATTGTTTCGTGATCTGAGTCACGAACGCCGGAATTTCATTTTCATTAATGGGCAATCCGAAGATGTGATCGATTCCCTTTACCTGGAATCCAACCTGTATTTTATGCCAAGTCTTTTTGAACCCTGTGGGATTAGTCAAATGCTGGCTATGCGGAACGGTAACCCTTGTCTTGTACATCATACCGGGGGATTAAAAGACACTGTGGAAGATGGTGTTACCGGATTTACTTTCGGAGGGAAAAGCTATGAGGATAAGGTTCAGGATATGGTGGACGTCTTTGAAAGAGCCCTGTCAACTTACTTTAATAAACCGGCCCAATGGAAACAGTTGCAGCAAAATGCAAAAAGGATGCGTTTTACCTGGAAGAAGTCGGTTGACGAGTATTACACCGCCCTGTACCAGCTATCCTGAGGCAACACATTTCTCAACACTCTTAAGTGAGGGCTAAAGGGGTTAAATTATCCTTAAAGCCACCTTTTTCAAATTGTTAAGGTGTTTCGTTTTTCATACCTTTACAGCCATCAAAAATTCAAGCAAAATTCAGGAGATGTCAGACACAGCCACCTTAGAATTCCAAGGAAAGAAATACGAATTGCCCGTTGTTAAAGGAACCGAAGATGAACTCGCGATCGATATTAAAACACTCAGGACGTCGACCGGTTTGATTACCCTGGATCCAGGCTTCAAGAATACGGGTTCTTGTTCCAGTTCCATAACCTTCCTGGATGGTGAAAAGGGAATTTTACGATACAGGGGCTATCCTATTGAAGAACTCGCCGTTAAGGCAAATTTCCTGGAAGTCGCATACTTATTGATCTACGGGGAACTCCCTAACAAAGAACAGCTTGCGCGCTTCGATAGCGACATCAAACAGGAATCCCATGTGGACGAAGAAATGAAGAAGATCCTGGACGGTTTTCCGAAATCTGCGCATCCTATGGGGGTGTTGTCTTCATTGACCAGTGCCTTGATCGCATTCAATCCTTCTTCGGTAAATGTTTCTTCAGAGGAGGCGATGTACAATGCTATTGTTCGTATCCTGGCCAAATTCCCTGTACTGGTTGCCTGGACGATGAGAAAGCGCCAGGGGTTGCCGCTGGACTACGGGGATGATAGCCTCGGGTATGTGGAAAACCTCCACAAAATGATGTTTAAAAGGCCCAATAAGGAGTATAAACTGAATAAAATAGTAATAGATGCCCTTGACCAACTACTCATCCTGCACGCCGATCACGAACAAAACTGTTCTACATCGACCGTAAGGATTACCGGTTCTTCGCATGCGGGGCTCTTTGTATCGCTTTCAGCCGGAATTTCTGCGCGAGGGCACGTCCATCAAGGACTACGACAACCCGCCGATGACGGTGGTCGGCGCCAACTCGCAGCGCTCCATCGATCAGCTTCGCGAGCTTTTCGGGGATTTGCCGGGC
>NZ_CEYNTP010000109.1:0-8768 GCF_982873095.1 Lentiprolixibacter sp.
ACTCCCCAAATTGCAAAATTTAAAATACAGCCTTGATCCGTCAGAGACCAAAATTAACAGCACAGTTTTCCTGGCCGGAGATGTGCTGCTGAATGGCTCGCTGAATTCGGCCATGTTGGCCGGGGAGCAGGCCGCAATGGGAATAATTTCGCTCTTGGAAGAAAGTCCGGACCTGGACTTCCTGATCTCAGAATACCTCTAGGGTTTTCGGCTTTGCAATTCCATGATGATCCCGTTACAACGCTCCTGAAGTTCCTTCAGCGTAGGCTGCAATTCCATGGCACTATCTTCAAGCAACCAGGCCCGGGGTTCAATCCAGAAACGGCTTTGGTCATTTAACTTCATGGCCAGGGAGGGATCAATGGGCATCATGGCAGCAAAAGCATCATTCCAGAGGTTGGATAACTCAGCATTGGGATGGAATTGATTTTGGTTTTGGTTTAAATAGAGTTTGGTCTGGTTTACTGCTTTTTGCATGAGCTGCACTGCACGTATCTTTTTCTCTATACGGGTTCCCCTTTTGGTAAGCGCTTTTCCTACAGCAGAAATAGCGAGGTTGAGTACAGCCAGGATCTCATTCATATGCAGCTATATCTAGAGATTGAACTGGGGATGGTGTTTCGGCCCTGAAGTAGGTTTCAAGGGCCAGTCTTCGGGCCTCGAGGGCATCCTGAGTGCCGAGCTTATTCTGGTAGCTGTTCCCGTTCTTTTTTGAAAACAACTCTATAGTAACCCCAACGGTTATGCCCCCCAGCACTGTCGCCCCGAGATCGGCATTGTCCCAGCTATTACTTTGTCTCTCATCGTAGGCTTCTTTGGCAATTCCTGCCAGAAGGCTGGTGGCAATAGCCCCGGTTACTGTCCAGAACCGGTTTTGATTGCTCAGCTCAGAAGCTACAAATGCCCCGGCCGCCCCGGTTAAGGCGCCAATTCCAAAATGCAGAACCTTATCCTGTTCTACCTGGGCCCTCAACGGCAAGCTAATCAGGACGAACATTACCAGTACCAAAAACGAAAAACGCATGGGGCCAAGTTAAAAAGATTCTCCATATCAATTTCGTCTGTGGATGTTATTTTTCACACGTGCTTATCACTTCCTGATAATCACGAATAAGGGCTGGAAGTACGCACAGTTTTAACTACATTTATCCCTACATAAAAGGGCGGATAAAACAACGATTTCATTTGAATCGGATGTTACCGCCTTAACAATCCAAATTCCCGATTATGAAATTTGAATGGAAGGGTGTCATGCCCGCAGTTACGACAAAGTTTACATCAGATGACCAACTGGATCTGGACATGTTCCGGGTGAATCTGGAAGCCCAGCTCAATGCCGGGGTTTCTGGGATCATCCTCGGGGGCACCCTGGGCGAAGCTAGCACGCTTACTGCCAATGAAAAACAGGTACTGGTGGAAACCGCCGTAGACTTCGTAGCAGGTAGGGTTCCTGTGATCATGAATATAGCCGAGCAGAGTACTAAAGGTGCGATAGCAGCGGCCAGAGCTGCCCGGGAGCAGGGTGCCAGTGGATTGATGGTCCTTCCCCCCATGCGTTACAAGGCGACAGATTACGAGACCGTGGCCTACTTCAAAGCCATTGCAGAGCGTACGGAACTTCCGATCATGATCTATAACAATCCCGTGGACTATGGCATTGAAGTAACGCTGGATATGTTTGAGGAATTACTACAACTGCCCACCATACAAGCCGTTAAAGAATCTACCCGGGATATTTCCAATATTACCCGGATCAGGAATAGGTTTGGCGACCGGCTAAAGGTACTTACCGGAGTAGACACCCTGGGCCTGGAAAGCCTGCTCATGGGAGCCGATGGCTGGGTAGCCGGACTAGTATGTGCCTTCCCTGCTGAGACCGTGGCCATATATGAGTTGGCAAAGGCAGGCAGAAATGAGGAGGCCCGTGCCATCTACAGCTGGTTTTTGCCCTTACTGGAACTGGACATCAATCCTCAATTGGTACAGAACATCAAATTGGCCGAGGTAGCAACGGGTATCGGTACCGAACAAGTAAGAGAGCCCCGTTTACCCCTAAGGGAGCCCGAACGCACCCGGGTATTGAATGTTATTGAGGAAGGGCTTAAAAACAGGCCCGTACTCCCCGATTACCTCGCCTTGCGAAACAAACAGGGGCTCACTGTAGAATAATCTTAATCCTATGATCACCGGTAAAAACTATATTGGCAATACCTTATCTGCTACAGGAAAGGTGACGTATACCACCTTTAACCCGAAACTCAACCTTAAGAATCCCTGGACCTTTTACGAAGCTTCGGAAGAAGAATTGGATGAAGCTGTGCAATTGGCAGCAAAGGCCTTTACAACCTACAGGAACATTCCCGGAAAGAAGAAGGCCAACTTCCTCAGGACAATTGCCAATAATATTGAAGGGCTGGGCGATGAACTCATTGAGACCTATATGTCAGAATCCGGCCTCCCGGAAGGCAGGGCCAAAGGAGAAAGGGGAAGGACCGTAGGGCAACTGCGCATGTTTGCAGAGATGCTCGATGAAGGCTCCTGGGTGGAAGCGAGCATTGATACGGCCCTACCTGACCGGACACCGGTACCCAAACCTGACCTTCGGAAAATGCTGACCCCCCTGGGACCCATTGTAGTTTTCGGTTCCAGTAACTTTCCCCTTGCCTATTCCACGGCAGGTGGGGATACCGCAAGTGCCCTGGCAGCAGGGTGCCCGGTAATCGTTAAAAGCCATCCCATGCATGCCGGTACGGGGGAGCTCGTAGCTTCGGCTATTGTTGCGGCAATAGTTAGCTGTAATTTGCCTGACGGAGTATTTTCAAACCTCAACAGCAGTGATATACAGATCGGGCAGCAGTTGGTGAAACACCCCGAAACAAGGGGAGTAGGATTCACCGGAAGTATTGCAGGGGGAACTGCGCTTCACAAACTGGCCAGTGAAAGAAAGGTGCCCATCCCTGTTTTTGCGGAAATGGGGAGTATCAATCCGGTCGTTATCCTGCCCTCAGCCCTCAAGGATAAGGCTGGTCACTGGGCAAAGTCATATGCGGCATCCATTACCCTGGGCACAGGGCAATTTTGCACAAACCCCGGATTGATCTTGTCCATAAACGGACCCGAATTGGATGCATTTATGGATGCCCTTGGAGAGGAAATCCTGAAGATGGACGCTGGCATCATGCTCCACCCGGATATCCACAGAAAGTACGAAGAAGGGCATAAAAGCATGAGCGGACAGGAAGGCACAAGGGTAGTCGCAGAGTACCTGGACAAAACACCTCCCAATTACGCCAGGCAAAAAATACTGGCCGTTCCTGGTGGAGTTTTTCTGGGAAATCCCAACCTGCACAAGGAGGTATTTGGTCCCTTTTCAATGGTAGTCAAATGTACCGATACAGCACAAATGGAGGCTATCATCAACCAACTCGAAGGGCAGTTGACCGGGACCGTTATTGGTGCGAAGTCCGAGATAAATACACATGACACCCTGGTGAGTGCCCTGCAGGAGAAAGTAGGGCGGTTAATCTACAATGGGGTACCCACAGGGGTTGAAGTCTGCCCTTCCATGGTTCACGGTGGGCCGTTTCCGGCAACCACCGATGCAAGGTTTACTGCAGTGGGAACAGAAGCCATACGAAGATGGGTGCGTCCGGTGAGTTTCCAGGACTGGCCTGATGAGGCACTGCCCGATGCATTAAAGAACAGGAATCCACTGGGAATACTCAGGAAGGTGGACGGGAAACTTACAAAAGAACCGGCAGGGGTATGAGGCGCTACACCATTCTCATTACACTGCTTTTTGGTGTCAGCTCCTTATTTGCTCAGGACAGTCTTGAGCAGAAAGCCTTGCTCAACGAAATTATAAAAGAGGTAGATAGCTATAAGGCCTATGACCGGGAGGACTTCCCGCTGGGCGTGTTTACCGAGGCCCGATACCAGAAGGAAGCAGAATTTGCCAGGGATCAATTAAAGGTCTTGTCCCAGGTAGATCAGGAAGTGCTTTCGGAAAGGGACCGGATCTCAACCGAACTTCTGAAGTTCGTCTTGCAGGAGCGCATTGATCGTTTTGAGCTGGGCATATACCTGAATCCCATTCAGGCCGATCAAGGCTTCCACCTGAACCTGAATTATCAGATACGGCACCTGGCCAATTACCGCGAGGTTAAGCGCTACCTAAAGGTCTTGGAAGCCATCCCCGATTTTGCAGAGCAACATTTTGACCTGATGCGGAAAGGACTTCGCAAGGGCAACTCTCAGCCCAAAATAATTTTTAAGGGATATGCATCCACCTATGACGTCCACATTGTGGAGGATTCTCGAAGGAGTGCATTCTTCGATCCAATGGAAGCGCTCCCTGATGATATGACGCCTATTCAAAAGGATTCTGCCCGACAGGCTGCCATGAAACTGATTACAGAAAAAGTTGTCCCCGCTTTCCGGGATATCAAGACATTTTTTGAAGAGGAGTATCTACCTAATACCCGGGAGAAAATAGGCATTTCAGCCATTTCAGGAGGGAGGGACTTTTATCAAAATAGGATTAACTACTATACCACTTCTACCCGTTATACCGCAGAAGACATCCACGAATTGGGAAAGGAAGAAGTAGGCCGGATCCAAAGTGAAATGTTGGCCCTGATTGATTCCCTGGGATTTAAGGGTAGCTTTAATGACTTCCTGGAGTATTTGAGGACCTCCCCTCGGTTCTATGCCACTACCCCGGAAGCACTTCTTAAAGAAGCGCGCGATATAGCCAAACGGATTGACGGGGAATTACCCCGTTTCTTCTCAACCTTGCCCCGAAGGCCTTATGGCGTAAAACCGGTACCTGAAGCCATCGCCCCTAAGTATACCGGAGGGCGGTATGTTCCCCCAAGGTCCGAAACCCAATCCGGCACGTATCTGGTCAATACCTACAAACTGGATAGCCGCCCGCTTTATACGCTACCTGCCCTTACTGCCCACGAGGCCATGCCGGGGCACCACCTGCAGGGGGCGCTAAACAGGGAACTATCCACGAAATTCCCGGCATTCAGGAGGCAATTGTACCTGTCTGCCTTTGGGGAAGGCTGGGGCCTGTACTCCGAATACCTGGCTGCGGAAATGGGCATTTACAGAAATGCCTATGAAAAATTTGGCCAACTGACTTATGAAATGTGGCGGGCCTGTCGTTTGGTAGTGGATACAGGGATACACGCTTTGGGCTGGAGCCGTCAAGAAGCGGTGGACTATATGAAATCCCATACGGCTTTATCACTTCATGAAATCAATACCGAAACTGACCGTTACATCGCATGGCCGGGACAGGCTTTATCCTATAAAATCGGAGAGATCACCATCAGGCAATTGAGAAAGGAAGCGGAGGCAGCCCTGGGCGCCAATTTCAATATCCGGGAATTCCACGAGGTGATCCTGGGGGAAGGAACGGTAACCTTGCCCATTCTCAGAAAAAGGGTAGCTGATTATATCACAGATCATTCAAAATCCCGGGTATCCGAATGAAACATACGTTCACATGTATTGATGGGCACACCTGTGGGAATCCTGTCCGGGTGGTTACCACCGGGACCCCTCCCCTCGTTGGGAAAAATATGAGCGAAAAACGGGCCCATTTTCTGAAGGAGTATGATTGGATAAGGACAGGCCTTATGTTTGAACCCAGGGGCCACGATATGATGAGCGGCTGTTTTTTTTATCCCCCCAGCGATGCCGAAAATGACCTTGGGATCCTGTTCATAGAAACCAGCGGTTGCTTGCCCATGTGTGGACACGGCACTATTGGCGCCATGACTATTGGATTGCAGGAAGGTTTGATCCATCCCAAAACCCCAGGGACCATACGGTTGGAAACCCCTGCCGGATTAGTGGTTGTCAGCTATGAAATGAAAGATCAAAAGGTGGAATGGGTACGGTTCACCAATGTAAAATCCTACCTGGCTGCACAGGACCTGGAGGTGGAAAGCAGCTTTTTGGGAAGGTTGAATTTTGATGTAGGCTATGGGGGTAATTTCTATGCTATTTTTGATCCTCAGGAAAACTTCAAAGGATTACAGAAATACAAGGCATCGGAACTGATTACCATGGCACGTGAACTCAGGGAGCGGATCAACCAGAAATATCCTGATCAATTTATACACCCGGAAGACCCTACCATCAATGGGGTGAGCCATGTGCTCTGGACCGGTGATACGCTGGACCCAAAATCCACAGCCCGCAATGCCGTTTTTTACGGGGATAAAGCCATAGACCGCTCCCCGTGTGGAACAGGCACCTCCGCCCGGATGGCACAGTGGCATGTCAGGGGAAAACTTAAAAAAGGAGAGCCTTTTGTACATGAGAGCTATATCGGATCCACCTTTACGGGCAGGATAGAGGCCGAAACCCGAATTGGGAAATACCAGGCGATTGTCCCGAGTATACAGGGGTGGGCGAAGGTGTATGGCTATAATACCATAACCATTGATAAAGACGATCCCTTCTGCCACGGGTTCCAGGTTATATAACAGGAAAATCAATGAAAAAACTTGTGGTGACTTCCCCCGGACGTATCAACCTTATTGGGGAACACACGGATTATAACGAGGGGTTTGTTCTGCCCACAGCCATTGACTCCCATATTACCCTGAACTTTACCGAACATCCTTCCCCAAATCAGATCGAGGTGACCAGCAAGGACCTGGACAAATCCTTTGAAGCTGACTTGCGGGACATACAACCCAGCACGGAAAGCTGGCAAAACTACATTTTAGGGGTCATCGCAGGAATCCAGGTCCGGACAAACGGGCTTCGTGGCTTCCGGTGCACCTTGGAAAGCAGTATCCCTATCGGCTCGGGCCTGAGTTCTTCTGCTGCCCTGGAATGCGGTATTGCCTATGGGGTAAACGAGCTCTTTGAACTTGGTCTGGATCCGATCACCCTGGTAAGACTTTCCCAGGAAGCGGAGCACGAATTTGTAGGCACCCAATGCGGGATTATGGACCAGTTTGCTTCGGTAATGAGCAAGGTAGGCAAAGTGATCCTTCTCGATTGCAGAAACCTTAACCATAGGTACATCCCCCTTGAACTCGGAGATCACCGCTTCCTGCTGATCAACAGCCATGTGCACCACACCCTGGCTTCCAGTGAATATAATACACGCCGAAAGCAATGTGGAGATGCCATTGAAATCATTGCGAAATCGTATCCTGAGGTAAGCGCCATGAGGGACGTTACGCCAGCAATTTTGGCGGATCAAAAAAACAGGTTGTCTAACACCCTTTTCCGCCGCTGCAAATATGTGGTAGAGGAAAACCAGCGGGTGCTGGATGCCGTGGAAGCACTTCAGGAAGGGCACCTTCCCCGCTTGGGGGCTTTACTCTATCAATCGCATGCCGGCCTGCGAGACGAGTATGAGGTAAGCTGTCCTGAAATTGATTTCCTGGTAGATTTTACCCAAGACTATCCTGAAGTCCTGGGGGCACGGATCATGGGCGGGGGTTTTGGGGGCTGTTCCCTGAACCTCATCCACAAGGAGGCCATTACCGACCTGATGGCCCATATGGGTCCTGCTTATCGGGAAAAATTTGGAAAATCCCTTAGTTGGCACGTCGCCCAACCTTCAGGAGGGACTTCTATTACATATTTTTAGGGGAAAGACTAGTCCGGGGTTTCTAGGACGGAGGTGTTCATGGGGTCATCGGTAACGGTGCGTCCTGAAAGCTTTTTATTCGCTGTTTTCATCTCGGCATAGCGGGGATCCTGCACATAGTCCTGCTTTTCCATTTTAACCACCTCTATGCTCAGGAACCCAAATTCACTGACCACCTTCCCGAACGACCTGTAAATCCCTCTTCCCCGGAAGAAATACTTGGCTGCCACCGGGGGGAAAAGCACCGTATCAAAGACCTCCCCGTACTGGTCGACAAAAGTGGCAAAATGCATGCGCTTCCCGTTGTGGGTTTTGGTATTTTTTACCGTGACCAGGTAACCGTAAATATCAATATGCCGGTTCAGGTGTTGCGCAAGGTGGCGGCTCCCTGTGGAGTTCTGAGGTAGGGTTTTCAGCAGCTCAAACGGACTGCAAAGGGGGAATCCCAGCAATTCGATTTGAGTAAAGGCGGCTTCAAGTTGGGTGGTATGCAGTTGGGGGATCTTAAACTCCTGATGTGCCGGGGGAAACAATTTGGGATGTTCCAGGCTACTTCCATGGGCGAGAAAAAGGTGGGCCTGCCACAATAATTCGTGTTTGTTTACTCCCGTAAAGCGGAAGGCATTGATGCGGATGAGGATGCTTACCTGTTCTATGGAAATGGGGACGCGATCCAGGAAATCTTCGAGGGAAGTGAAAGGCCCTTCGCTTTTCCGGGCCTTCAGGATGCGGTCCATAACCCGGCTTTCCAATTCGCGCAGGTACATAAAGCCCAGGTACAGGTCCTTCCCGTATATGGTGTTCACAGCCAGGCTCTTGTTCACGCAGGGGGCATGGATAACCGCCCCCAGCATACGGGCCTCGTGTACGTAAAACTCGGGCCGGTAAAAACCGCCTCCATTGTTCAGAACGGCCACCATGTATTCGAGGGGAAAGTACGCCCTGAGGAATAAACTTTGATAGCTCTCCACGGCATAGGAGGCCGAGTGGCCCTTCGCGAAGGCATAGCCGGCAAAACTGGCCACCTGGTTCCAGATCTCGTTAATCAACTTTTCCCCATAGCCCCGCTTGCGGCAATTCTGGATAAACTTGTCCCTGACTTTCTGAAATTCCTCACGCGACCGGAACTTGCCGCTCATTC
>NZ_CEYNTP010000110.1:0-8732 GCF_982873095.1 Lentiprolixibacter sp.
AAGCCCTGGACCATAGTGGGGTTGATCTTACAGGAGTCTATCTTCGTTACGGCGATTTCGGGCTTTGCCGGGTTCATTTTCAGTATGGGCTTATTGGAGATTTTTGGGCCTTATATAGAAGTGGATTATATCATCAATCCCTCTGTTAACTTCAACGTGGCTTTGTCTACGGTGTTCCTCCTGATCCTCGCCGGGACGCTGGCTGGATTTTTTCCTGCCTGGAGGGCGGCAAATATTCACACCATAGAAGCCCTTAAGGACGAATAAATAAGAAAGAGATGTTTAACCGGGATCGCTGGAAGGAAATATTGGAGGTGCTGACCACAAACTGGTTCAGGACCGTACTGACCGCATTTGGTGTCTTCTGGGGCATCCTGATCCTGATCATCCTGTTGGCAGCGGGCAAGGGACTCGAAAATGGGGTGAAATCAGACTTTGGCGACCTGGCAACCAATACCATGTTCATCTGGACCCGACGAACGACCAAGGCCTATCAGGGATTACCACAAAACCGACGCTTCAATTATAAACTGGAGGATGTTCAGGCCATCAGGGAGAACATACCCAACCTGAGGTTCATCTCCCCAAGAAACCAGCTGGGTGGCTTTGGAGGAAACAACAATGTGGTAAGGGGTATCCGCACGGGTGCCTATAACGTATACGGAGACTACCCTGAAATTATTAAGCAGGAACCGATGACGGTGACCTCCGGCCGGTTTCTGAACCAAAGTGATATCAATGAGAAGCGGAAAGTTGCGGTCATTGGCAGTGGCGTGCGTAACGAGCTCTATGATTTGGGGGAAGACGTCCTGGGTACCTACATCAAGATACGTGGGGTGAATTTCATGGTTATTGGCACCTATAAGAAAAACAGCAGTGACCAGGGAGAAGAAGGGGAGAAGGAAATATTTGTGCCCTTTACCGCTTTTTCTCAGGCATTTAATATGGGAAACAATGTAGGCTGGATGGCCATTACCGCTGAAGATGGCACTTCGATATCGGATATTAAAATGGATATCGTGAACCTTATGAAAAAGCAGCACAAGGTGCACCCGGAGGACAGCAGGGCAATAGGTTACTTCGATCTCTTTGAGGAATACAGTCGCATCGACGGCTTGTTCGGCGCGCTGAAGCTGATCGCCTACTTTGTTGGGACGCTCGTCTTATTATCTGGGATCATCGGGGTGAGCAATATCATGCTGATCGTGGTGAAAGAGCGCACCAAAGAGATTGGTATCCGCAGGGCGCTGGGGGAGAAACCCTGGTCCATAAAGAAACAGATCTTACTGGAGTCTATTTTCCTGACCATCATTTCCGGAATGCTGGGCATAGCTACGGGCGCCTTGTTCATCTATGGGGTGAATGCCCTCCTTGAAGCCAACGGACCTGTGGATATGTTCCTGAATCCCAGCGTGAGCCTTGGGGTGGTGTCAGGAGCCCTGACCATACTCATTTTAGCCGGGCTCCTGGCAGGGTATTTCCCGGCCCGAAGTGCCATTAAGGTGAAACCCATTGAAGCATTACGAACAGAATAATTAAAGTAAAACCATCAATCAAATACACTAACATGAAAAAGTCTGTAACCGTCATTATCCTACTGGTCATAGTCATTGCCTTTGGAGGAGCAATGTACTATCTGTATCAAAAGAATACGGAAGACCCGATTACCTATGCGACGGAAAAACCGACCACACAAACCATAATCAAAAAGACCGTGGCCACAGGGAGTATCCTACCCCTGGAAGAAGTACTCATAAAGCCCAATATTTCCGGGGTAATTGAAGAAATCTACGTGGAAGGGGGCGATTTTGTAAAATCCGGGGATTTGCTCGCTAAGATTAAAGTTGTGCCTAACCTTTCGGCCCTGAACGATGCCCGAAATGCCATCGATGAGGCCAAGATAACCCTGGATGACCAACGGCGCAACTACACGCGGCAGCAAAGCCTATTTGATAAAGGGGTGATCTCCCAGCAGGACCTGGAACGGGCTCAGGTGGCCTATGACCAGGCCAGGCAGGCCTATCAGGCGGCTAACAAGAGGTACGATATCGTAAGGACAGGAACCACACGCGGACTCAGCAATGCAGCGAATACCCTGATCCGTTCTACGGTAAGTGGCATGATCCTAGAAGTTCCTGTGGAAGTGGGGAATCAGGTGATAGAGAGCAATAATTTTAATGAAGGGACTACTATCGCTGCCATAGCCGATGTGGATAAAATGATCTTTGAGGGTAAGGTAGATGAATCAGAAGTGGGTAAGATCAAGGAAGACCTGGCATTGGAAATAACTGTTGGGGCCCTGGAGAACATCACATTTGATGCGGTGCTGGACTATATTGCCCCAAAAGGAAAGGAAGAGAACGGTGCCATACAATTTGAGATCAAGGGTACTTTGAAGAAACTGGATACAATATTCATTCGTGCCGGCTTAAGTGCCAATGCATCCATCATCCTCGACCGGGCAGATAGTGTTCTTGCACTAAAGGAAGCCCTGATCCAATTTGATTCGGAAACCAAAAAACCCTTTGTGGAAGTTGCCACAGGGGATCAGCAGTTTGAACGCCGCGACCTGGAACTGGGGATTAGCGACGGGATCCATGTGGAGGTAAAGTCGGGCATTTCAGAAAACGATGAGGTTAAAGTGTGGAACCAGGTAGAGCCGCAGCAATATGGCGGCTAGGCATTTTAACATAATATTTTGAGCTAAGCATGTAACAAATTAACACCTTGCGAGTCCAATGAACATAATCGCAGGATAAACAGGTACACTAACCATGATTGAGATAAAGAATCTTCATAAATCCTATAAAATGGGCAGCAATGCCCTGCATGTGCTGAAAGGCATTAATTTTTCTGTTAAAGAAGGGGAGCTGGTAGCCATAATGGGTTCCTCTGGATCAGGTAAATCCACACTGCTCAATATTCTGGGTATGCTGGATGTGGCAGACGAAGGGGATTATTCCCTGGATGGGATGCCCATAAAGGACCTCAATGAGACCAAAGCAGCCAATTACCGTAATAAGTTTTTGGGGTTCATTTTCCAGTCCTTTAACCTGATCAACTACAAAACAGCGCTCGAAAACGTAGCCCTCCCCCTCTACTACCAGGGAGTTGGCAGAAAGCAACGACAGGAAAAAGCGCTAAATTACCTGGAGCAGGTAGGATTGAAGGAATGGTCGCACCACCTTCCCAGCGAGCTTTCCGGTGGACAAAAACAACGGGTGGCCATCGCCCGGGCCATGGTGACCGAGCCCAAGGTGCTTCTTGCTGATGAGCTTACCGGTGCCCTCGATAGTACTACTTCCTACGAGGTAATGGACCTCATTCAACAGATCAATGACAAAGGGAATACCATCCTGGTGGTAACTCACGAGGATGACATAGCACACATGTGTAAGCGAATTGTACACCTCAGGGATGGGGTGATCGTAAAGGATGAAAAAGTCAAGCAAGTAAGAGCTTCAGAATATGTTCAGTAGGGATACCTGGCGGGAAATATTTGACACGATCAAGAAGAACAAACTCAGGACGTTCCTTTCCGGGTTTACGGTTTCTTTGGGGATCCTCATTTTTGTGGGGTTGGTTGGGATGACCAACGGACTCCAGAATACCTTTGAATACTTCTTCTCTCAGGACGCTACCAACGTGCTTTATTTGTTTCCCGGCAGGACAACCATGCCTTACAAAGGGTATAAATCCCAGAGGAGGATCGAATTTGAGAATGAGGATTTGGAGGAGATCAAGGAAAATTTCGATATGTTTATCGACTACATATCCCCCAGAATATTCAGGGGTGCCCTGGTAAAGTACAAGGAAGAATCCAACAATTATACCACGATCGGGGTGGACTGGGGGCAGCAATTTGCCGAAAAGACCATCATCATGAAGGGTCGGTATATCAACCAGGAAGATGTCAAGAATAAGACCCGCTATGCTGTAATCGGCAGATTGGTGGAAGAGGACCTGTTCGGCACAAAAAATTCAATGGGAAAATACATCGATGTAGGCGGAAGTGTCTTTAAAGTAATTGGTGTATTTCAGGATGACGGGGGGGACAGTGAAGAACGGCAGATCTATATCCCCTATACGACCCGACAGCTAATTGAAAAAAATACGGATAAGATCGGACAGATCGTAATTGGCTTCAAGCCAGAACTGGGATATACCGGGGCCATGGCCTTGCAGCGAAATGTTGAGAAATTCCTGAAGGACAAGAAATTCATTAATCCAGAAGACCAGAATGGCATCTTTATTCGGAATGTCGCAGATCAGCTGAAACAGAACCAGGATTTTGCCCGGGTATTGGCCATTATTGCCGCGCTTGTGGCCTTTGGTACCATTATAGCAGGGATTATTGGCATTAGTAATATCATGGTGTATACCGTAAAAGAGCGAACGAAAGAAATCGGGATACGCAAAGCCATTGGGGCTACCCCGAAAAATGTGATTAGTACCATACTGCTTGAAGCAGCATTTATTACCACGATATCAGGACTGGTAGGAATGATGATTGGAATTGCCATGTTGAGCAGGCTGGGGGATAAGCTGATGGATGATTATTTTATCCTGAATCCCGGGATCGATACAGGCTTAGCCCTTTTTGCGACCATTGTTCTCATTGTGTGTGGCACTATCGCTGGTTACGTGCCGGCAAAAAAAGCATCAAAGATCAAACCCATAGAAGCACTAAACTACGATTAGCATGCGCTTGTTATTTGACAAAAATACTTGGCAGGAAATCTTCGGTTCTATAGGCAAAAATAGGACCCGTACCATAATTACCGTAATTGGGGTACTTTGGGGCATCTTCATTTATATCGTGTTAGCTGGGGCTTCCAAGGGGCTTGATAATGGCTTCGAACGCAATTTTGAATCCGTTGCCAAAAACAGTATTTGGTGCTGGGCACAGAGTACCAGTATGCCCTATGCCGGATATAAAACCGGGCGCGGACTGGATATTAAGGTAGCTGATGCCACTACTCTCAGAAACCGGATCCCGGAGATACAATATATAGCCCCCGTGAATACCAAGGGGGTATTTGGAGGGACCGGAGCCCTTACCGTTCGGGGGTTAAAATCGAACACCTATGCCATGTACGGTTACTATCCAGAAATTGCAAAGATCGCTACTCAGAAAATATATGATAACGGTCGCTTTATTAATGATCAGGACATTGAACAGGCACGAAAGGTATGCGTGATCGGGGAACGTACCCAACAGGAAATGTTTGAAGAGGATGAGGATCCTATCGGCGGCTATATCCGAATTGAAAACATCTACTTTCAGGTGGTTGGAGTACATAAGTTCACCCAGACGACGCCTTTTGGAACGGATGGGGACATATATATTCCCTTTACCACCTTTAAGAAAATCTATAATACCGGGGAAGACGCTCAGTTTTTCACCATAGCTGCGTATGATGATGCCGATGTGGTACAGGTGGAAAAAGATGTAAAATCAGTTTTAAAAAGCATCCACCGGGTACACCCGGATGACGAACGGGCTTTTGGCGCCTTTAATCTGGGTGAGATCTTTAATAGGATCATGGGCTTTGCACAGGGGATTACGTTCCTTTCCCTGATCGTTGGTCTTGCGACCATCCTGGCCGGGGTCATTGGTATTGGGAATATCCTGTTGATTTCCGTTAAAGAGCGGACCAATGAATTGGGGATTCGCCGTGCACTGGGGGCAACGCCCAGGGAGGTGCGTACGCTGATCATTCTGGAATCCGTATTTCTAACTCTGATGGCGGGGATAATTGGAATCATTTTAGGGGCAGCCGTCCTAAACCTGATCAACAACCTCACCCAGGATACTGAATTTCCGTATACCAATCCCACTGTGCCCATTCCTTTGGTTATTGGAGCGCTTTTGGTGATGGTTATCCTGGGAACCTTAATCGGATTAATCCCGGCACAAAGGGCGGTGAGTATTAAGCCCATTGATGCCTTAAGAGAAGAATAAAACTATTAACTGCATAAATAATTAACACAAACAAGACGATGAACAAATATGTAAAATATGGATTGATAGCTGTCGTAGTACTCGGGGCCTTGTGGGCAGCTGCTTTTTTTATTAAATCCAATAGCAAATCATCCATTACGTATGATACCAAGAAACCGTTTACCTCGAGTATAGAGAAGAAAACGGTAGCCACAGGAAAAGTGATCCCAGAGGATGAGGTGGAAATCAAACCTCAGATCTCAGGAATTATAGATAAGATCTACATGGAAGAAGGGGATCCTGTAAAAACAGGCGATTTGATAGCGGTAATCCGCGTTGTGCCTAACGAGCAAGCGCTGAATTCGGCACAGGGAAGGGTTCGGAATGCTGAGATTGCACTGAACAACACCACAATTGAATATAATCGTAACAAGGAACTCTTTGATAAAGGGGTGATCTCCAGTCAGGACTTTCTGAATTTGCAGTTGCAATTTGACCAGGCGAAGCAGGAATTGGACAATGCACGTGCAGATTACCGAATAATCAGGAGAGGTTCTGCGGGAGGTTCTGCCAGTGCAAATACCAATATCCGCGCTACGGTAAATGGTACGCTCCTGGAAATCCCGGTGGAAGAAGGAGACCAGGTGATTCAGAGTAACAACTTTAATGACGGCACTACCATTGCCACAATTGCCGACCTGAATAAGATGATCTTTGAGGGGAAGGTCGATGAGGGCGAAGTGGGCAAATTGAAGTTGGGCATGCCATTGGAAATCAGCCTTGGGGCGATCGAAGATCAGAAACTTGAAGCCAAGTTGAAATTTATCGCACCCAAAGGGATTGAAGAGGCGGGCGCCGTACAGTTCAAGATCGAAGGGGATGTGGAAATCAACGATTCCATCTTTGTTCGTGCCGGCTATAGTGCCAATGCCTCACTCGTTCTTGAGAAAAAGGACAGCATCATGGTCATCCCTGAGGCCTTGCTGCAGTTTGATAAGGAAACAGACAAGCCTTATGTGGAAGTAGCAACAGGGGATCAGACTTTTGAACGTAAAGACGTGGAAATAGGGATTTCCGATGGGGTCAACGTGGAGATCGTTTCAGGGCTCACCTTTGAGGATGAGGTCAAAATCTGGAACAAGACAGAACCCATAAAACGAGGTGAAGAAGAGGAAGAAGGTGAAGGAGAAGGAGAAGAAGAGGCGGCCTCATAATTTGCAACCATTACCTTTTATAATCTAATTGATCAAAAAACGACAAATGAAATACAGACTCACGCTTTTACTCATCATATTTAGCACGATAACCCTGTCAGCACAGCTCAAAAAATGGACGCTGGAGGAATGTGTAACCTATGCTGTGGAGAACAACCTTACCGTGGAACAGTTTCGTCTCGACCTGGAAAATGCACAGATCGACAAGTCGGACGCCATTGGTAATCTGATCCCCACTTTCAATGGGCAGATCAGTGCCCAGAGTAGTACGGGTTTATCTTTTAACCCTGCTACTAACGAACCGGTGAACATCGTGCAAAAGTCTGCTTCCGGAAGTGTTACCTCCTTTGTAACCCTTTTTGATGGCTTACGGAATTACAAGCAGATCCAACGGGCTAAATTGAACGCTCTTGCCAATCAATACCGCCTTGATAACCTCGTAGATGATATCCGGCTGAATGTGGCCCTGAATTACCTAAATGTGCTTTCGAACAAGGAATCACTGAAAGTGTTTCAGGCCCAGTATGCCGTTACGGAGCAGGATCTGAAACGCACACAGGAATTAGTGGAATCCGGGGTATTGCCCCGGGGCGACTTGCTCGAAATTGAAGCTACTGCAGCAACTCAGGAGCAACAAATAATTAACGGCAAGAACCAGGTATTGATTGCACGGATCAACCTGGCTCAATTACTGCAGATTACGGATTACGAGAATTTCGACATAGCCGATGAGGAATTCGAGGTGCCGCCTTCCGACATCCTGAACAATTCTGCCAAAAACATATTTGCCAAAGCCCTGAGCTTCCGCAACGATATCAAGTTTTCCGAATCCAATGTAGCACTGGCAGAGAAAGACCTGGAGATAGCCAAGGGTGCTGTATTCCCAACCTTAGGCGCATTTATCAACTACAATACCCGTTATTCCGATCAGTTTTTTGATCCCTTCACCGGGCAGCTGATCCCTTTTAAGGATCAGATATGGATCAACGACGGGATCTCCTTCGGGGCACAATTGAATATACCCGTATTCAATGGATTTAATACCCGAAACAGTATCAGGCGCTCGAAGATCTCCCTGGAGAAAGCCAGGTTACAGTTGGAACAGGACAAGCTCGACCTGGAAACCAATGTGAACCAGGCCTATGTGGATGTGGAAAATACAGCCAAAACCTATGAGGCCTCAATGAAAACCCTGGATGCTCGAAGATTGGCGTACGATTACGCGAGGGAGCGTTACAACGTTGGTGTCATGAATGCCTTTGATTTTAGTCAGGCACAGGCCCGTGTGGATAACGCCGCTGCTGAAGTAATACGGTCTAAGTACGATTACATTTTTCGTATCAAAGTACTGGAGTTTTATTTCGGCCTGCCTATTGTTTTGAATTAAAAATATTTCAAAGTCTGCAACATAAAGCAGGGCCTGCTGATCCTAATCGGCAGGCCTTTTTTGTTGTATCTTTGCGCACATTATGGCTGTTATTCTCAACCTGGAAACTGCGACCACCAATTGTTCCGTGAGTATTGCTCGTGATGGGAAACTCCTGGCATTGCGGGAAGAGAACAACCGGAATTAT
>NZ_CEYNTP010000111.1:0-8602 GCF_982873095.1 Lentiprolixibacter sp.
AGGGGTACTTCAAGCAGGGTTTTGACCAATTTACCTTCTTTTGTATAAATCGTGGTTTTAGAAGGGAAACGATAGTAGGGCACCAGATAGGAGAAGGGACGGTCCAGGGTAACCACCATAACGTATTCCCCATCCGGAGAAAAGCTGATACTCCGGTACATGGCCGTTTCTTTCCAGGGAGTGGTTTCCCCTGTGAGGGAAACGCGGACCAGGGTAGACCTCGCCAGTTGTTCAAAATTAAATTCATCCGTGGGGTTTTTCAACAGGTCCTGATAGGTGCGGTTTTGGGCTTTCTTGCCCTCATTGCTCGATATGGTAGGCCCGGAGGGAACCATGGCGGCGGTATTCACTAATTCTTTCTGATCTTCCGGCAACATCTTTACCAGTACGGAATTGCCGTCTTTAAACCAATTGATCACATCCCGGAGATTTGCGTTAAGCCCCGGACCAGTGAGCCGTTTGGCTTCAGCAGCTGCAATATCCAGGAGCCACAGTTCTACCCCTTCTGGAGTGGTATGGGTAAGGGCAATTTTGGTCTCGTCCGGGGACCAGCTGAAATTGGAAAGCCTGGGATGATCTGGCAGGCCTGTAACCTGTTTGGCTTCTTTCTCCCCGGTTTTTTTCACCTTGATATTGTTGTAATAGGTTGTTCGGCTGCCAATATTGGTATTCGGATTGATCCGCAGGCCTGCTAGCCGAAGTTCCTGCTCGGAAAGTTCTTCAATGGTCTTGTAGCTGTCCCGATACCGAAGTATCATGTAGCCCGTATTTTCTGTGATCCAAACGGATGGGGCCAGGGGTACGTCTACAAGATCGAGGATTTCAGAGGGAGGTTGTTGATAGTTGAGTTTTTCCTGAGCATAGGTTGCCAGGAAAGCAAATAAAACAAGGGAGGTAAGCAGATTTCTCATTTTTGTATGATTAGAGGTTTTCAGCAATAATTTTCACAGTTTCCCAGCCCTTGGGGGAGGGATTATCACAAGGTAATAATTTTTGAATCGCTTAGCACGGGAACACATCGTCAAAGGCAAACTTTAACCAATTTGCTAGGCTATTTTTCCATTTAATGGTATTTTTAATTTTACTTCTTTGCCTTGCAGGCAAGGAGAGGCTTTGACTAACTAACAAAACACAACATGTACAACTCGAAAATAATTGGGATGGGCTATTATGTCCCGGACAATGTGGTGACCAATCACGACCTTTCCAAAATAATGGATACCAGTGATGAGTGGATCCAGGAAAGGACCGGGATCAAGGAAAGGCGGCATATCATCAGGGGAGAAGACACCACCGCCAGCCTGGGGTTAAAGGCGGCTAAGATAGCCATAGAACGCGCCGGGATTGATAAGGATGAGATCGATTTTATCGTGTTTGCTACCCTGAGCCCCGATTATTACTTCCCGGGGCCTGGTGTCCTGATACAAAGAGACCTGGGCATTAAAACCGTGGGGGCCATCGATATCCGTAATCAATGTTCTGGTTTTGTATACGGGATTTCCCTGGCCGACCAGTATATCAAGAGCGGGATGTACAAAAATGTATTGGTGATCGGATCGGAAGTCCACTCCATAGGACTTGATTTTACTACCCGTGGACGGGGGGTTTCCGTGATTTTTGGCGATGGCGCTGGAGCCGTGGTACTCACCCGGGAAGAGGATCCGAACAAAGGGATCCTGTCCACACACCTGCATTCTGAGGGGGAACATGCGGAAGAACTTTCCCTGATTGCGCCGGGAATGGGGAAGCGCTGGATTCTGGATATCCTGGCGGACAATGATCCGGAGGAAACTTCCTATTATCCCTATATGAACGGACAGTTTGTATTTAAAAACGCAGTAGTGCGTTTTAGTGAGGTAATCATGGAAGGTTTAAAAACCAATAAGTTAGAGCCCAAGGATATCGACCTGCTGATACCGCACCAGGCCAATCTCAGGATTTCCCAGTTCATTCAAAAGAAGTTCAGGCTGTCTGATGACCAGGTGTACAACAACATCATGTATTATGGTAATACTACCGCAGCTTCGATTCCTATTGCCTTGACGGAGGCATGGGAAAAAGGTAAAGTAAAGGAAGGCGACCTCGTTGTGCTGGCTGCTTTTGGTAGCGGGTTTACCTGGGGCAGTACCATTATCCGCTGGGCGTAAGCAAAATTTCATGGGAAAGCGGCAGCAACAACTATCTCCTGCACTTATAAAGTTTATTGGTAAGCAAAAACTCTTCTTTGTCGCCACGGCCATGAGCGAAGGTCGTATCAACCTGTCCCCAAAAGGGATGGATGCTTTCCGTGTTATTAATGCAGAGAAGGTGGTATGGGTAAACCTAACCGGCAGCGGCAATGAGACAGCCACGCACTTACTCCATGCCCCCAGGATGACCATCATGTTTTGCGCATTTGAGGGAAAACCACTTATCCTGAGGTTATACGGTAACGCCAGGGCATACCATCCCCGGGACGCTGAATACCAGGAATATCTCGCCTTATTTCCGGAGCTTCCGGGAAGCCGGCAGATCATTGAAATGCAGATCGCACTCGTGCAATCTTCATGTGGAATGGGGGTGCCCCTCATGCAATACAAGGAAGACAGGACCCAACTGCTGGATTGGGCACGAGACAAAGGCGATAAAGGTTTACAGGAATACCTGGAACAGAAAAACCAGATAAGCCTGGATGGTCTTGATACCGGCATTTTTGAGGATTAAAAAAAAGAAACCCTGACGATCTTTAGATGTCAGGGTTTCTGAATTGAATGGAAGGGCAGAAGTCAACCAACCCACCCTCAGCCTTCCGTCAATCCATATTATAGAATACCTCCACTGCCTTGTTTGGTATTGTCATCCCTTCTTTTCCTTTTCACGGCCCTGTTTTTTCCACTACCAAACCGATAGGACAGCCCTGCAAAAACATTCTGGCTTTCCCAGTTGAACTCTCCGGTTTGCAGGAAGGGCTGGTCCCCGTCGAATGCAAACCGCATGGTATTGAATACATCGTTGAAATTAAGAGACAGGGTGCCTTTTCCCTGGGCAAAACTGTAGCGGGCACCCAGGTTGATGAAATACATGGGCTCTACCTCAAACTGGATGGTTCTGTTGGATCCCCGGTAAAAACCGAACAGCTGAAAGGTCAGTTGCTTGGTGGCTGTAAAACTGTTGTTCAGCCTGAGGTTCCAGGCCGTATTGTCTACCTCCAGGCGTTGGGTTACGATATCCTCCTCAGTAGCGGAGGAATTATCGGTCAACAGGCTTTCCGTGAGCCCCCGCTGGGTTTGGGAGAACATATCGAAACTTCCGTTTATGCTCCACCATTTCGTTGGCCGGTAGTTCGTTGAAATTTCAACCCCGTAGGCACTGGTATTGTCAAAGTTGTCAAAGGTGAGGATAAGCTTGTTCAAATCAAGCCGGTCCACATACACTGCCCGGTTGATCTCATCCTTGATGGTTCGGTAAAATACCCCGGCAGTGAGGCTTCCGTTTTTGAACCTGCGCGTATAATTCGTCTCATAGGAGTTGGTAAACTGAGGAACAAGGCTCGGGTTGCCAAAGGAGGATATGAGTGGGGTGGCCCATTCCCTGATGGGGTTTACCTGGCCCAAACCCGGCCTGTCTACTCGTCTGCTTACACTTATTTGAAACTGGTTTTTCTCGCTTGGCGTGTAAGTGAGGAAGGCAGAAGGATAGATCTGGGTATACTCATCGGTAAATGCCCTTACGGTATTAGTGTCTGCCTGGACAGTAACGTCCTCTACACGAACCCCGAGCTGGTAGGACCATTTTTCCCTGTTTTGCCCGAAGGTCAGGTAGGCCGAGTAAATATCCATGCCGTAGTCAAAATCCGTGCTTGGGGTAGGGACCAGGTTCCCACTGCTATTGAATGACAGGCCTGTGGAATTGTATCCCACTTCGGTTTTGAAATTACGGGATTCCAGTCCGGCCTCAATCTTGGATATGGAATCGATGGGGTTTACGTAGTCCAGGTTAACGAAAGTCTGTGTCCTTCGTGTATCTACAAAATCCATATAATCTGGGAAAACGGCGGCTCCGGTTGACCTGAAATCAGCGTCCTCCTCGCTGTCGAAGCGGTTATGGTCGATTTCCAGTTCGATGTTATGCCCTTCCTTCTTAAAATCAAGCTTGTAGTCAAAATTGTATTGCTGGCTGAGGTTTTCCCTGTCACTTATAAAAAGCTGTCCATTGTCCCTGCCCGGCTCAGTGTAATAAAGAACATCGGTGATAGCATTGGTTCTGCCGTCATAGAGGTTCTGATTGGTAAAGAAGGAGATGGTGTTCTTGTCGTTCAGGTAAAAATCTACTCCAGCCTTAAATAAATGCGACTTGTTATTATCGAGAATATCAAACAGCTGTTCCGAGTTTTCATCCACTCTGAAAATATTACCATCGTTCACATATTTCCCGATATTGTTTCCGTAATTCCCATAGAAATTAAACTTCCCGTTGCGGTAGTTCAGATCGATGGAGCTGTTGAATTTAGCTTCTATCCCCACTGTAAGCCCGGTATTTATATTTCCATTGAACCCAATGTTGGCATTTTTGTGCAGGACGATATTGATGATCCCGCTCATGCCTTCCGGATTGTACTTGGCGGAAGGATTGGTGATAAGTTCAATTGATTTGATGGAGGTAGAAGGGATCTGTCGCAACAACTGGGCTACCGGTACATTGGAAAGTTTTCCGTCTACCATGACCCGTACGTTGGAATTTCCCCTTAGTGTGAGCTGACCGGTTTGCTGGTCAAGGTTAACCGAAGGAATATTGTTCATGATATCCGAAGCCGTGGCCCCTGTTGTGGTAAGGTCTTTCCCCACATTGATGACCTTGCGGTCTATCCTTTGCTCAATAGTGGTCCTTTCTGCCACTACTTCCACTCCTGTTAGTTCCTCGGCTTCCTCTTCCAGGACAATAGTCCCCAGGGATACTTTCCGGTTTTCCTTTGAAATATTGATGGTGGCCTTATGGGTTTTATACCCGATGAACTGCACCTCGAGGGTAAATGTCCCTTCTGGCAGCCTTTTGATTTCGAAATTCCCATCGTCTGTGGTAATTCCGCCAGTAATGGTGGCTTCATCACTACTGGATTTAATCACGATAGCAGCATAGGCTACCGGTTCATTAAGGCTCTTATCGATCACTTTCCCGCTTACGCTGCCAATACGGACGTCTGTAGCTAAACTATCTGTTTTGGCAGCCAGGGATAAATTGGCTAGCAGGGCCAACAGCCCCAGAAATTTTTTCATGGTTGTTCGTTTTTTTGATGATGATTGATGGTATTTAATTGACGATGTTTCCGGATATATGTTACAAGGTCACACAAATTTTGATTGTTGTAGAAGTAGAAAGATGCCATACATCCCCTTGTGCATTGGGAAGTCTGGAAAGTTAAAACCCCGGCCAGGAAGCCGGGGTTTCACTCATTGATATGCTATACTAAACACTAACCATTAACTATAAAATTACAGCCCTATCAATGACAATAAGTACTTTTGTATATGATCAATAGACGGACAAGTTTTACAATCGTTACAGTAATTAACAATCTTTAACAGCAACTCCTGGAAATGAAGAAAACTTTGGTTTTTGGGGCGTCATTAAAGCCCAACCGATACAGCTATTACGCTATTCAGCAGCTCGTCGCCAATGGTTATGAGACCCTGGCATTTGGCATCCGTGAAGGGGAAGTAGCCGGCGTGTCTGTAAAGAAATCCCTGGAGGGGATGGAAGATGTGGATACGGTAACGCTATACCTCAGGCCGGAAACTCAGAAGAGTTATTACGACGCCATAATTTCTCTTACCCCCAGGCGGGTGATCTTCAATCCCGGAACGGAAAATCCTGAATTTATGGAACTGTTGAAAGGACATGACATCTCTGCTGAAGCTTCCTGCACGCTGGTCCTGCTCACAACAGGGCAGTATTAGTTGGTATTCTGGGGCAACCGGATCAGGTAGAGACCCAAGAAGGTAATGAGTCCGTTTATCGGCAGGAGTTCATAACCCACCTCGTAACCGCCCAGCACGTCAGCAGGCAGGTTGGCCAGGCCTACAATACTAAGCACGGAGATCAGTGCGACAAGCCAGACGTATTTGTCCTTAACCCGGTATCGGGTGAATATGCCAAATGAAAAAAGTCCCAGCAGAGGCCCGTAGGTATAAGTCGCCACCGTTAGCAGCCCGTCAATTACGTTCCTGTCAAGCACATATTTGAAGATGATGACCACTACGATCAAAAGGGCACTCATCCAAACATGCGTGCGCTTCCGAATGCGTTTCTGTTCGGCCTGCTGCTTTTTGCCAATATTCAGAAAATCGATACAAAAGGAGGTGGTGAGCGAGGTTAAAGCACTGTCCGCACTACTATAGGCAGCAGCGATAAGCCCCAATACAAAAGTGACTCCTACCGTAATTCCCAGGCCACTGTTCAATGCGATCTCAGGGAAAAGCAGGTCTGATTTCGGGGCGCCGTCCATCAGGGGGGTCGCAATATTGAATTTAGCAGCATATATGAACAGTAAGGCCCCGAGCAGGAGGAAAACAAAATTCACAGCGATCAGTACTACGCTGAAACTCACCATATTGGTCTGAGCTTCCTTTAGGTTGCGGCAGGTAAGGTTCTTTTGCATCATGTCCTGGTCCAGGCCCGTCATGCAAATGGTGATAAACATACCGCCCAGAAACGATTTCAGGAAATGGTTCTTGGTGAAGAAATCATCCGTAAACAAGATCTGGTTGTAGGCCTGAAGTTCTTTAGATTGCAGGAATTCAGTGAAGGACCAGTCGAGCCGCTGGTTGATAAAGTAAATTGACAAGCCCACAGAGATGAGCATAAATAAGGTTTGCAGGGTATCCGTCCAGACAATGGTTTTGATCCCACCCCGAAAGGTATAGATCCAGATGAGGAGGATAGACAGGACCACGGTTATCTCAAAGGGGACGTTCCAGGCATCAAAAACAAACTGCTGCAGCACAATGGCTACCAGGAAGAGCCGGAAGGAAGCCCCGAGCACACGGGATACAAAAAAAGACAGGGCCCCTATTTTGTAACTCACCTGCCCAAACCTGCCCAGCAGGTATTCGTAGATGGAGGTAACGTTTAACCGGTAGTACAGGGGCATGAGGACAAAGGCAATGACGAGGTAGCCGGCAAGGTAGCCGTAGACCACCTGCATATAGCTGAATTCAGAGCTTTCCACCCATCCCGGGACAGAAATAAAGGTGACCCCGGAAAGGGAGGCCCCGATCATTCCGAAGGCGACCAGGTACCAGGGAGATTGTTTTCCGGCCTTAAAGAAATCTGCATTGGAATCGTTCTTTCCGGTGAAGTAGGAGATGAGTAGCAAGACCAGAAAATAACCGCCAATTAACAGCAGGATATGCGATGCCGTCATAGAAAGAAATTTCAAGCGCAAAGTACAAAAACTTAAAACATTACGTACTTTTGCCATTATGGAATTTTCTTCAAAATTGCTGGAAAATGCAGTCTATGAAATGGCCCAGTTACCGGGGATCGGGAAGCGAACGGCACTCCGGCTGGTACTGTATTTGCTCAAGCAGCCTGAGGCCCAGACGACCCAGTTGAGCGAAGCCCTTTCTGCCCTTCGACAGGAGATACGGTTTTGCAAGAACTGCCATAATATTTCAGACCAGGAGCTGTGTGAGATCTGTTCCAATCCCAAACGGGATGCATCCCTGGTTTGTGTGGTGGAAGATATCCGCGATGTGATGGCGATAGAAAATACCGGGCAGTTCACCGGGCATTACCATGTTCTGGGAGGGAAAATTTCCCCAATAGAAGGTGTGGGTCCGCAAGACCTCACCATATCCCAGCTGGTGGCCAAGATCAGAGAGGGAGCAGTAGCGGAGCTTATCTTTGCACTAAGCGCTACCATGGAAGGAGATACCACCAACTTTTATATCTACAAACAACTTCAGGGCATACAGGTGAAAACATCGACGATTGCACGGGGGATACCCGTGGGAGACGAGTTGGAGTACGCCGATGAAGTTACCCTGGGAAGGAGCATTATCAACAGGATTCCCTTTGAAGGATCGCTAAAGATGTCCTAGCAGGCTGTATGTAATAAATGTAAGAAAAATTACGTTTTTTTATTAATTTTGCAAAACCTGATACGATATAGGCCCAAATAATATCAATATGTCAAAATTCGAATTGAAACTACCGCAAATGGGAGAGAGTGTAGCAGAAGCAACACTAACTTCCTGGTTGAAAGAAGTAGGAGATACTATTGAGCTGGATGAGGCGGTATTTGAGATCGCAACGGATAAGGTAGACTCCGAAGTACCCAGTGAGGTCGAAGGGGTATTGGTTGAAAAGCGGTTTGAGGTTGACGACGTCATCAAAGTGGGCGATACCGTGGCGGTTATTGAATTAAATGGAGAAGCCGGCGCAACTGATACAAAAGTTGATGAGGTGCGTACTGCTCCGGAGGCCGTTCCGGAGTCCGTGGCATCCCTGGAAAAGGAAGTAGAGGTCATCAAGGAGAGCGTTACCCCACCCACCCTGGATACCACCCAATCCGAAAGGTTCTATTCTCCGCTGGTTAAGAATATTGCCAAAAAAGAAGGCATCA
>NZ_CEYNTP010000112.1:0-8578 GCF_982873095.1 Lentiprolixibacter sp.
CAGCAGAGGCCAATGCAGGGCGCATAGGTCCCGAAGCCTTTACCACCGAAGCGAGACAGGTTAAAATACATGCGCATTGCCATCAAAAGGCCTTATCCAATCAAAAAGTAACCTTTGACATCCTGAATTTACCTGTAAACTACCAGGTAAGTATCATAAATGCAGGATGTTGCGGGATGGCCGGTTCCTTTGGGTATGAAAAAGAACACTATGCTGTGAGTATGAAAGCAGGGGAACTGCGCTTGTTCCCAGCCATCCGTAATTCAGAAAATGCTTTGATCGCCGCCAATGGGACCAGTTGCAGACATCAGATCAAGGATGGAACTGGTGTTATCGCGCAACACCCGGTAAGTATATTGAGGCGAGCTCTAGTCGTCTGCTGATCCTTCATCGATTTGCGTCGCCTCCTTATCTTCTTCCCGGAGGTCGACAATAGAGGAGATCAGGTCGTTCATGTTCATAGACTTCAACTCTTCGTCTGCAAAGAAGGGGGATAGTTTATCATGGCTGTAGTGGTAGATCTTCCACCTTTTGAAAGAGTATTCCAGGGCCGTCAGGTTTTCTACCCAGTCCCCGGAATTGAGGTAGGTGGTTTTGCCGTGTTTGTTTTCGTAGAGTTCTTTCTTGGGTTGATGGATATGGCCGCAGATCACATAGTCGTAGCCATTCTCAATGGCCAGGTCAGCAGCCGTTTTTTCGAAATCGCCAATATATTTTACTGCACTTTTTACCCCTTTTTTAATGCGTTTGGCAATGGAATATTTCTCCCGACCCATTTTGGTAAGACACCAATTGAGAATACGGTTGATCAGGATCAGGATATCGTAGCCGTATCCGCCCAACTTCGCCAAAAATCTGGCGTTTTGGATGGAAACATCAAAAACATCCCCGTGGAAAAACCAGGCTTTACGGCCATCTATATCAAGGACCAGCTTATTAAGGATGTTAAAATTGCCCACAGTACTACCTGCGAATTTTCTTAGTGTTTCGTCGTGGTTTCCTGTAATGTAATAGACTTCAGTGCCATGGGAGGCCAAACTGATGATCTTTTTGATTACCCGTAAGTGTGCTGGCGGGAAGTAACGCTTACTGAATTGCCAGATGTCTACAATATCCCCGTTAAGGATCAGCTTTTTGGGCTTGATGCTGCTGAGATAAGCGATCAATTCATCGGCATGGCATCCGTAGGTACCCAGGTGCACATCAGAAATTACAGCAATATCTATTTGTCGCTTTCTCAAGGATTCGTGTCTTGTTGGCAAAATTAGACCCAGAGGTATAATAAAATGATTACGTTCAGATCATTAATTATTAACGTGAGGGTTAAGCTTAGATTAAGTGCATCTGCCCATTGTTAAGGGAACATTAAGCAGACAGTTTTTGGTGCAGAGTATATTTCAGATTACCTTTGGTCAGGTACCAATCGGCGCATTAAATTTGAAGTACGCAATTAAAACCAACCTTTGATGGGGAACACATTTGGCAGAATATTCCGACTCACGACTTACGGGGAATCCCATGGAAAGGCTATTGGCGGCATCATTGATGGCTGCCCGGCCGGGATTGCACTTGACCTGGAAGCGGTGCAGGGGGAACTGGACAGGAGAAGGCCGGGCCAATCTGCCATAGTTACACAGCGAAAGGAAGCCGACCGGGTAGTATTCCAATCTGGGATATTTGAAGGTAAGACAACGGGGACTCCCATAGGTTTTATCATTGAGAATACAAATCAAAAATCGAAGGACTACGGGCACATCAAGGATTCCTACCGTCCATCCCATGCGGACCTTGTCTACGACAAGAAGTACGGATTTCGCGATTACCGTGGCGGGGGCAGGAGCTCGGCAAGGGAAACCGCCTGCAGGGTAGTTGCGGGTGCGGTTGCTAAACAATTCCTTAGGGATATCCAGTTCCATGCCTTTGTTTCACAGGTAGGTTCAGTTGCCTTAAACCGTCCGATACAGGAAATTGATTTTGAATTGACGGAGTCTAACCCTGTGCGTTGCCCGGATCCCGGTACGGCACAGGAGATGGAGGCCCTGATCCGTAAGGTGAGAAAGGAAGGCGATACCATAGGGGGAGTGATCACCTGTGTAGTGAAGAATGTACCTGTGGGCCTTGGTGAACCCGTTTTCGACAAACTCCATGCAGAACTGGGAAAAGCCATGCTGTCCATTAATGCTGTAAAGGGTTTTGAATATGGCTCTGGATTTGCCGGTGTGGAGATGAGGGGCAGCGAACACAATGATCGTTACAATGAAGATGGTACTACCCAAACCAATCACAGTGGAGGCGTCCAGGGAGGGATCAGCAATGGTATGGATATCTATTTCCGCGTAGCGTTCAAGCCCGTGGCCACATTGATCCAGGCTTACGATACCATAGATAAGGAGGGGAAGTCTGTATCTGTTCAGGGCAAGGGAAGGCACGACCCCTGTGTTGTACCCAGGGCCGTACCTATCGTAGAAGCCATGGCCGCTCTGGTTTTGGCTGATCACAGCCTTCTGGCACGCACCAACCGCATGGGTTAAGGACCATTCATTGCGAATTGCGGTCAAAACCTTATCTTCCCCCTTAAAACCAACTCGTATTTCATGAAGAAACTGGAATTGCACTGGAGGATTTTGATCGGGATGGTCCTGGGACTCCTTTTTGGATTTGTGATGACCTACCCGACGTGGGGTCGGGATCTTGTACAGGACTGGATCAATCCATTCGGAACCATTTTTGTCAAGTTGCTTAAGCTCATTGCCATTCCGCTTATCCTGGCGTCACTGGTCAAAGGGATTTCTGATCTCAAGGACATTTCTAAATTTCGGCGTATCGGATTAAGAACCATACTGATCTATGTCTGTACAACCGTCGTTGCCATTACCATAGGATTGTTATTGGTTAACATCTTGCGGCCCGGGGACGGCATATCAGATGAAACAGTTGCCCAATTAACCGAAACCTATGCGTCAGACACCAGCGTAGTATCCAAGATCGAGGAGGCCTCCAAGCAACGGGAACGGCCACTGGGCTTCCTGGAAGATATGGTGCCGGATAACGCCATAGGGGCTATGAGTGACAATGCCCTGATGCTGCAGGTCATCTTCTTTACCATTTTCCTTGGAATTTCCATGTTGTTAATAGGGGAGGAGCGGGCCAAACCGTTAAAGCAATTCTTTGACGCCCTGAACGATGTGGTCCTGAAAATGGTAGACCTTATCATGCTTACGGCCCCATTTGCGGTTTTTGCCCTTCTGGCCAACGTAGTGGCTTCCTCTGGGGATCCTGACCTGTTGATCGCGCTCCTCAAATATGCGGGAGTAGTGGTGCTGGGTCTGGCATTAATGATTGTCTTTTATTCCCTGGTTGTAGCTTCCTACACGAAAAAGAATGCCTTTTGGTTTCTGAAAGAAATTAGTCCGGCCCAGTTACTTGCCTTTTCTACGAGCTCGAGCGCTGCAACCCTTCCGGTTACCATGGAACGGGTGGAAGAGCATATAGGCGTTGACAAAGAGGTGTCCAGTTTTGTTCTCCCTGTGGGAGCTACGATCAATATGGATGGCACCAGTCTCTACCAGGGGGTGGCAGCTGTATTTATTGCCCAGGCCCTGGCCTTTGATTTGACGCTCTGGGGTCAGCTTACCATTGTCCTTACCGCTCTTCTCGCCTCTATTGGATCAGCAGCCGTACCAGGTGCTGGGATGGTTATGCTGGTTATTGTGTTGGAGTCTATAGGCTTTCCGTCAGACAAGCTGGCCATTGGATTAGCCCTAATCTTTGCGGTAGACCGACCTTTGGACATGTGCCGAACAGTCATCAATGTAACGGGGGATGCTACTGTCTCTATGGTCGTTGGAAAATCGGTCGGGAAACTCGGTGAACCCCGTGTTGAAGATTGGGATAAACACTACGATGAAGTAAAATAATATAAAACCGTCCCCATGAATATTTGTTTTCTGATGTATCCCTGGGAGGAAATTGATCCCGAAAATGATACCAGCCTGGCCCTGATTCATGAATGCCTAAAGCGTAACCACGGTGTGGCGCTTTGTACTCCGGCCAACCTCACGATCCGGAATTCTGTTACCAATGCGTTCTGTTCCGTGGTCAACCGGATGGAAAAAGTACCCTTAAGCCTTAAGAGTTTCTACAAAAAGGCTACGCTTCGCGAGGAGATGCTACCCCTTGCAGGTTTTGATGTGCTCTTCATGAGGGCCAATCCGCCTTTGGATCCCATAATGCTAAATTTTCTTGATTCGGTTAAGGACGATGTCTTTATTATCAATTCCCTTCAGGGACTTAGAGAGGCGAACAACAAATTGTATACCGCCGCATTCGGGGATAGCCATAACAATATCATTCCGGCCACCCATGTGTCCAAAAACAAGAATTACCTGGTCCGGATGATCAAGGAATCCAGCGCTGATAAGATGATCCTGAAACCCCTGAATGGCTTTGGGGGCTCAGGTGTAATCCTGATCGAAAAAGCAGCCATGTCTAACATCAAATCCCTGCTAGATTTTTACATCACCAATGCAGATGGCAGCTCTAACTATGTCATCCTGCAGGATTATATTGAAGGGGCTGATAAAGGGGATGTCCGTATCCTCATCCTTAACGGGGAACCCATTGGGGCCATGCGGCGTATTCCAGGCTCTGATGACCACAGGTCTAACGTTTCAGCAGGTGGATCGGTAGCCAAACACCAGCTTACAAAAGAGGAAAAGGCCCTGTGTAAGCAGATAGGCCCCAAGCTTGTGAAAGACGGGCTGTATTTTGTGGGTATTGATGTTATTGGTGGTAAACTGGTCGAGGTTAATGTGATGTCCCCTGGAGGGATCACGTATATGAACAAAGCTTACAAAACCAAGATCCAGGCCAAAGTGATCGACTTTATAGAAAGCAAGGTGTTAGATAAACTGCAGGCTTTTGACCGCAGGTCCCGCCTGCGAAATGAAGTGGAGAATGCTTAGGTTACCTGCCGCCGAAATTATCAGTCGCATAGCCAGGAAGGAGGTTTTTGAGGCTGTTGCCGAAGACTATTCCTTTACCCTAAAAATTGAACGATACACCCCCTATGTATGCGGTGCAGTACATGATGGCCACCAGTTTCGCAAATCCCTCTGGGACAATTGTCTTCATACAGAATACGAACGCTGGTATGAAGAAGACCCTTCTACCAAAGATATGGTAGCCAGCCATCCTATTGTCATCGCCGGTTGTGACAGTAGGTTTGAATACGACCTCAACCGGCCACCAGACGGGGCGATTTACTCTGATGCATGGGGGAAACAGCTGTGGAAGGAACCCCTGTCAAAAACCGAATACGATCACAGCCTACAAAAACACGCAACCTTCTACGAGGTAACACATGCCCTGATTCAAAAGCTGGAACAATTATTCCCCAGGGTGATCGTATTTGATATGCATAGCTATAACTGGAAACGCTGGGAACGCGAAGTCCCCACCTGGAACCTGGGCACGGCCAATATCAATAACGAACGCTTTGGTAGTATAGTGAATTCATGGCAGGAAAAGCTAAGTAAGATGCACTTTCCCCACGGGATCAGGGCAACAACTGGAATCAATGATACGTTCCAGGGGAATGGTTTTTTCCTCAAATACATCACCACGACTTTCCCCAATACCTTAGTACTGGCTACGGAAATTGCCAAGGTATATTGCGATGAATACAGCGGCATTATCTACCCTGAAGTTGTTAAGGCAGTGAGTGAACAACTAAAAGAATTAATACCTTTGCAGGCTAAGGAATTTGAAGAAGCCCATTTATGAAGCCTGACAATAACCTGGCATTGCAGCAAGAGAAATATGCACCCTTATTTGAAATTGACGGGAACCTGGACCGGCTGGTTAGGCGTATCGAATTGCTTAGCTATGTAAATCCCCTGAATGTGGAAAAGGAGAAACACCGTTTCTTTACTTCCAAATACCTTTACGAACCTCAATTTAAATACCCCAAGTTAAAATTTGACCCCTATAAGCTGCATCGGCTGTTTTTCGCCCAGCGCCTGGAGCGCATTGCGGATGAAAAGCTGCACGACCTCTACCGGGATGTGCTCTACCACTATGCCAATATGGTACAGTGTATCGAAACCATAGGAAGGGGAAAGGAGTTTTACTATAATTCCCTGAGAATTTACGGATCCCCGAGAGAGCGTGATGTCAAGAACGCACAGTTCATACTGCATTATGCAAACGAACCTGGAGGCCTGGATATGGAAAAGGTGTTTACTGCTGAGGAGGCAAGGGCATATTTTGAACAGTTCGCAACGCAGTATGATTTCCCGCTTAACATCAGGTTTTCCACCCATATTGCCGCAGACGCCATGGTGAGCAATGCCACCCAAACGCTGCTGATCAAACGGAATGCACTTTTCAGCAAGAATCAATTGCTAACACTTGCCAACCACGAAATAGCTGTTCATTTGGTTACAACCTTTAATGGCTTGCTGCAGCCTTTAAAAATTTTCTCACATGGATTTCCGAAGAATGTAGAAACCCAGGAAGGGCTTGCGGTATTTAGTGAATATATGAGTGGAGCTCTTACTTTAAAGAGGCTTAAAGAGCTAGCTTACAGAGTAATAGCATCTGATAGTTTAATCAAAGGTTACAACTTTTCAGACACCTTCGACCTGATCCACAATCAGTATAAACTCAATAAGCAGGAAGCGTTTTATATTACCCTGAGGGCACACAGAGGTGGGGGCTTCACCAAGGACCGTCTATACCTGAGCGGGCTTCGGAAGATCTACAGGCGATATCGAAAGGGGCATGCTATGGAGCCCTTACTTTCTGGAAAGGTGGCCCTCGAATATGAAGACAGAGTGGCGTATTTAAAGGAACTAGGCCTGGCTAATGAAATCACCTATACGAACAAGGCGTTCAACACCAAAATGAACAGTAACCCTACCCTGGATTTTATTTTGGACAACCTGAAATAAGCTACTCCAGAAATTTTGCTTTTATCTCCGGATCTGGGATCATGCAGTGATCTTTTCGACCAAACCAGCGGTACCTGTTTTTTGCAACCCGGTCATACACCCAATTGCTAATTACTGGAGGGACCCATTCAAAAATGGCCAGTGCCCCCCAAAGGCCACCGAACTTCTTGCCGATCCTGAGAGCAGCTGATGCCTTGGTATAGTAGGCCTTCCCCGGTTCAATTAAGATGATGGAATCTACTTTTTGGGTGTCAATGTTACGTTCTGAAGTGAGGCTTTTCCCGATGTCACTCTGTAGGGCAGCAAAACGGTAAAGGTCCGTTTTATCTTTTTTTATGATAAACTGTACGGCACGATTACACAGGTTGCACACCCCGTCAAAAAGGATAATGTTGTGTTCCTCAGTTGTCATGCCTTTGATTCCACCAATTCTAGTTGTTCTACTCCAACATTAGTCGTGAAGACGCCGTAATTCACAACAGCCTTCCCTTTTTCCAGGCTGTCGATGGTACCCACGGCTTTGCCGTCATAAAGCCTCACACGATCACCGACCTTGAAAACAGGGCGTGGTTGGTCTTTCTTTAATTTTTCTGCTTTCTTTTGTGCCGCCTTTTTGTTTTTGCGGACAATTTTCACTTCTTCTTTTAATTCCTCGGCGATTTTGACCTTTTTCTCACGGGCCGCTTTGGCCTCCTTTGCGCTTTTCTTTTTGCGTTTGCTGTTTTCGGTTTCTACGATCCGGATCAATTCGGAAACCATGGGCCTCTTCTTCTTGTCGTGAAAATAGCGCTCCGCTACCGTATTTACTTTATTTCCCAGGTAGATCATGCGCTGGTTATGATCATACAGTTCCTGATAATTCTCCAGTTTGGTTTTGAGTTTGGCATTGAGGATCTTACTCTTTTGTGCCGCATCTTTTGCCCTGGATTCTTCTTCCTGCAAACGACTTCCGGTTTTAGCCATTTTGGTACGTTCCTTCTGCAGTTTAGCTATAGTGGCATCAAACCGCACCTTACCTCGGGATACTTTTTTCTTGGCCTTGTTGATCAAGCTGAAAGGAATGCCATTTTTCTGCGCCACTTCAAAAGTGAAGGAACTTCCCGGCTGTCCCATTTCCAATTGAAAGGTGGGCTCGAGCGTATGGCTGTCAAAAAGCATGTTCGCATTGGTGGCGCAGGGCAGTTCGTTGGCAAGGGCCTTCAGGTTGGCATAATGCGTGGTTATGACTCCAAAGGACTGGGCTTCGTAGAATACCTCAAGGAAGACCTCGGCCAGCGCTCCACCCAATTCAGGATCACTACCCGTCCCGAATTCATCAATTAGGAAAAGCGTGTTCTGATTGCACTTTTTGAGGAACCGGCTCATGTTTTTCAAGCGGTAGCTGTAGGTGCTCAAATGGTTTTCAATGGATTGATTGTCCCCTATATCCGTTAGTACCTTTTCGAAGAGGCATAAGCTGCTGCGTTCATGCACCGGGATCAATAAGCCACTCTGCAGCATTACCTGCAACAATCCAATAGTTTTCAAAGTTATGCTCTTCCCACCGGCATTGGGCCCGGAAATAACGATAATGCGGTTATCCGGATGCAACTCAATGGTTTGTGGCCATGTTTTTTGCTTGTTCT
>NZ_CEYNTP010000113.1:0-8549 GCF_982873095.1 Lentiprolixibacter sp.
AAAATTGGTCCTTCTTACTTCTCTTTTTGATCGCCTCAGTGGTGTCCTGCAAAAGGGAAAACCAGCACCAGGAGAGAGAACGGGAGGACCTATTGACACACAAGGTACGTACATGGATCGATACCTGCTGGAACCAACAAAATTTTGAAGTTTTGGAGGACCTCACTGCTTCACAGTTCATGCGTCACCTCAATGGGGTAAAGGTAGCCCAGGGCAGAACGGAGCTCAAGGCCCATCTGCAAATGTTCTTTACCGCCTTCCCGGATTTAAAAATCAGCACAGACGAAGTCTATCTTAAAGATAACATGGCTTTCCTGCACTGGAATGCACAGGGTACCAATATCGGGATATTCGGAGAAGTGGCCCCTACAGGAAAAAAAGTGAACATCAATGGTCTTTCCCACCTGAGTTTTGACGGGGAAGGAAAGATCAGTAAGGAAGTGGTGTACTACAATGAACTGGAACTATTGCAGCAACTGGGATATGTCTTGCTGCCCCCTAATATGGAATAATACAACCAAAATATTAATTAATAACCTAAACATTGATCACTATGAGAACACTAAAAATCAAAGTACTTACACTGGGACTTTTGTTCCTGTTTCCAGCCCTAATCTCTGCCCAGGACGATAAGAAGTCCCAGGCCTACTGGGTCCATGAAGATGTGGTGAAACCCAACATGACAGCGGAATACGAAGAAGTATGCAAGGAATTGCTCGGGCATTTGAAAACGCATAATATTCAGGGAACTGGATGGATAACCACCAATACGGCGGATTCCAGATACCTCTATGTGGGTCCAGTTGATAATATGGCCGATCTGGGTAAGACGCCTTTCCCGGAACTGGCAGAAAAAATGGGTGCAGAAGCAATGGGGGCACTCTTCGCGCGAATGGACAAGTGTTACGATACAGAACACGACTATGTCATCCACCTGGACAAGGAACTCTCATATATGCCAGGAGGGATTACACAAACGCCAGAAGGTGAGAATTACAGAAAATTCCATTATCTGCATTTCACCCCGAGCAATCGGGCTGTGGTAAAGGAAAAACTAAAGGCTGTGAAAGATATGTTCGCCGCCAAAGGTTCAAAAGTTGATTACCGGGTGTACAAAAGCGGATTTGGCAATCGCGGAGAATTCTACATGGTGGCGGTAGCCGCAAAGGATCCGGTGGACTACGCACAAAGAGGGGCAGACAATCAAAAGTTAATGGGTGAAGACGGTCAGAAGGTAATGGGTGAACTCTGGGAACACTTACTCAAGTATGAAGAATTTGTAGGACAAATGCGTCCCGATATGGCATTTACCCCATCCAACTAAACCAACCTGCCCCGGAGAACGACCATATTCTCCGGGGTTTCATTTAACTCTTAAAAGCAAGTACATTATGAAAAATTTCTTTTATGCGGTACTCATCGTTTTACTGATCGGTGGATGCCAGCCTCAGGGACCTGAACGCTTCAGTACAACAGGACCCGAAATCGACATGGTTAAGGCCTTAGTGGCTGATTACGAAGCAGGTGACTGGGAAGCCTGGAATGCTGCCTATGCCGACACTGCCAAAATTTATTACAACAACTGGGAAAATGCCCTAACGGCCAAAGCAGCCGGGGAAGGCCACCAGGAAAGTATCGCACAGGTTAGTTCCTATTCCTTTAAGGATGATCCGGTATTTTACGAAATGATAATAGATGATGAAGGTAAAACCTGGGTCAATTTCTGGGGTGTCTGGGAGGCGACCGTAAAAGGCAGCGGGAAGGAAGTTGATGTCCCGGTACACCTTACCGTCAATATCAAAGATGGAAAGATCGTAGAAGAACATGGATTCTGGGACAATTCTATTTTTCTGAGTGCTCTTGCAGAGGTGCAGGCCATGCAAAATGCCCCGGAAGCAGAACAGACTATATTAGCCAACCAGGTGAAAATTGCCGAAGCCTGGAATAATTATGACAAGGAGCTCTTTGCCTCCGTTACATCACCCAATGTTATCCGTAATGCCAATGGAATGCGAATAGCCAACAACCAGGAAGAATACGCCAGTTTTATGGATGTATTCCATACGGCCTTCCCGGATTTCAATGTAACCATTGACAGTTCTACACTACAAGACGGAAAAGCCTATGTCAACTGGACCGTTACCGGCACCAATACAGGGGAATTCATGGGAAATGCCCCTACAGGCAAGGCTGTAGAAACTCATGGTATGAGTGTCTGGACCTTTGACGCCGACGGTATAGCCGTACGGGAGGATGCCTATTTTGATAATATGGAACTCTACAACCAGCTGGGGTACACAGTTAGTCCGCCACAGGGGGAATAATAGAACGCCTTCCATGGAAACAACTGTTAAACAACAAACACCCCACCAAAAACAGGCCAACCCATCCCATATCATTCAGACAGGGATGGGTTTCTGGGCCTCCAAGACCCTTTTGACCGCGGTAAAAATGGGACTCTTCACCCGTTTGGGAAAGGGCCCGTTACCAGCAAAAAAGATTGGTGATAAGCTAGGTATTCATTCCCGGGGACTGTATGACTTCCTCGATGCACTGGTGGCCCTGGGATTCCTCAACCGAAAGGGATTCAAAGAGACTGCTGTATATAGCAATACCAAAGAAACCGACCTCTTTCTCAACAAAAGGAAGGCGAGTTATATCGGGGGTATACTGGAGATGTGCAACAACCGATTGTATCCCTTCTGGAATGATTTAGAGGATGCCCTTCGTTCCGGGCAACCGCAGAATGAAGTGAAGGGCGGGAACAAACCTTTCTTCCAGGAATTATACAAGGATGAAGCCAGGCTCAGGGAGTTTGTGAGCGCTATGGGGGGATTTCAGATGCACAATTTCATGGCCTTTTCCAGACAGTTCGATTTCTCTTCCTATCGTACCCTCTGCGATATCGGTGGGGCCGGCGGTAACCTGGCAACACAGGTGGCGGCTAAGCAACCCCATATGCACTGTACCACCTTTGACCTGCCTGAAGTATCTACCATAGCCCAGGAGAACATTGACCGCCTCGATTTTAACCCCAGGGTGAAAGTGGTTGCCGGTGATTTCTTCAGGGATCCATTCCCTAAGGCTGATGTGCTTACCATGGGTAATATCCTGCACGACTGGGGACTGGAGGACAAGAAATTCCTGATTACCAAAGCTTATGAAGCGCTCCCTCCCGGGGGCTCGCTGGTAGTTATTGAAAACATTATCGATGACTACAGGCGGAAAAATGCCTTTGGACTGCTGGTTTCCCTGAACATGATGATTGAAACCTATGAGGGGTTCGACTACACTGCAGCTGATTTCACACAATGGGTGAAGGAAGCAGGTTTCAGGGAAAGTTATAAAATGCGGCTTAACGGTCCTACCAGTGCGGTAGTGGCCATCAAATAATTTAAATACAACCATTAAAAACCAAAACAATGAAAAAACTCATCATTTGCTTACTATGTATTCCAGGCCTCCTGCTTGCTCAGGAAAACACAGGTTATCCGGTAATTGAAAATGTCATGCTCACCGTAGATCCGGAGGATGTGAGCAAATTCGAAGCCGGTATGGCCGCCCATAACAAGAAATTCCATGCGGATGATACCTATGGGGCACGGGTGTACTGGATATCGAACGGAAAAAATGCGGGAAAATACGTCTGGAATATGGGTCCCATTCCATGGGCTGCCTTTGACAACCGCCCGGCCATGGAAGGGCACGACGAAGACTGGAACACCAATGTACTGGCCTATGTTGAAGCAGAAGGCGAAGTGAACTATTGGCGTTTCCATGCGGAAAGGTCGAACTTTTCTAAGGATTTCGACCTTAAAAACCTGCTGGTATTTGTCGTGGATGTGAAAAGGTTCAGGGATATGGAATTTATTAGTGCGGTGGAGCAGGTACAGCAGGTATACAAGGAAAAGCGACCTGACCAGATCTATGGTATCTACACAAACGAAATGGCGAATATGGAGGGCAACGATTTTGCCTGGGTAGACTTTTTTGGCAGTTCCTCCTGGATGGGACAACAAGACACCTTCTTTCAGGATTTTGAAGCCGTGCACGGAGAAGGCAGTGCAGGTAAATTTATGAAGACGATTGAAAACACCACAGACGGGGAGCGGCACGAGCTATGGGTATACCGGGAAGACCTGAGTGGTCTTAGCTCCAGGATCGAAGCAGCCAGCAGACAATAGCCCCGAAAAATAACAACCAACCAACTGGCAAGACCCGGGATTTCCCGGGTTTTGTTTTGCCCAGAAGGGTGGGCTGATAACCCAAATTTTGATTAACTTTAAGGAAACACAAAACCTGACTCAAATGATACACAACAAATTCTGGCAGGCTTTTTTTGCCCTCTCACCCATCATCATTTTTTTCATCATCATGTTGGGCTACTTTGCCTTTCTTTTTTCTGTACTGAGCAATATTCCCGAGCTTGAACGCGCCCACGATGGTCCGCCTGAACTCATATTCAGCTGGCTGGGCGGATTCTTTATTGTACTGTTCCTGGTGATCATCCTTTCGCTGGCCAGCCTTATTTTCTATATCGTTCATGCGGTACAAAACCCCAACCTAAAGAAAAACAACTTATTGCTCCTCTGGATTTTACTCTTTGTTTTTGTTAGTGGTCTGGGGCAACTGATCTACTGGATCGTGGAAATCGTGGCAAAGCGAAATGACCCGGCCATAGAATAGTCATGTCTAACAGAAGAGAATTCATAAAAAATACGGTTTTAGGGAGCGCAGCCCTTTGCAGCCCGCTAGCCTTTGGGCAGGGGATGCATATTGATTTTTTTAACCAGGCGTCAATAAAAATATCACTGGCCCAATGGTCCCTGAACCGTGCCTTTTTTTCCGGCGAACTCGATCCCCTGAACTTTGCACGCATTGCCAAAACAGACTACGATATCCAGGCCGTTGAATATGTAAGCGCCTTCTATGCCGACAAGGGTAGCGATGCGGCATTCTGGAACAATATGCGGCGTAGGGCAGATGATGAAGGGGTTAGTAGTCTGCTCATCATGGTGGATGATGAAGGGGAACTAGGCAATAAGAATGATGCACAACGGAAGGTAGCTGTGGAAAACCACTACAAATGGATCGAAGCAGCAAAGTTGTTGGGCGGGCATTCTATCCGGGTAAATGCTTTCGGAAAAGGAAGCCGTAAAAAGTTGCAGGCCGCGCTTGTTGACGGACTCGGGGAACTTGCCGCGTACGGGGAATCCGTTGGGATCAATGTCCTTGTGGAAAACCATGGCCTGCACACTTCAGATGCCGAGTTTATAGTCGCGGTGATCAAGGAAATCAACCATCCGTATTTGGGTACGCTACCGGATTTCGGCAATTGGTGCCTCTCTGCAGAATGGGGCAGCACACAGGGTTTTTGTGAACATATCTTTGACCCTTACCGGGGGGTATCGCTTTTCATGCCCTATGCCAAAGGAGTAAGTGCCAAAGCCTATTCCTTCGATGAGCTGGGTGAGGAATCCCGCATCAATTACCAGCAGATGCTTAAAATTGTGAAGAAATTCGGCTATACCGGACATATTGGAATTGAGTTTGAAGGAAAGCATATGTCAGAACCTGAAGGGATCAGGGCCACAAAAAAATTGATCGAAAAGGTCTGGAAAGAAATCTAAACTTTAAAGTGCTGTGAAAGCTGTTTTACACCAAAACTTATCCCTCCGGGAAAACTGAATATGTCAACCGCCAAGAGTAATAAAAAATGTAAGGATTTCCCAGAAGGAAGTAGTTTTAGTGTTTTTTAAAGTTTTAGTAAGATTTGTCCTTCGAAGATAGTGACTAGGGACAAACAGACAATTTTTTTCGATCAACTGCAGCAAAACGTATCATTTTAACAGCATAAATGTTAAAATTTTACCGTTCATCGATTTTTTTAAGATCTGATTTTGTAAACCAGCCCCCCTTATTTCGGGATCATTCTGCTTAACCTGACTGATCGAAAAATCCCATGGTTTCCCCTCTAATCAAATAAAAATCCTAATTTAGGTCGGCTCGAGCAAGAGCTTACAAACCAAACAAACTATTATGTCACAAATCTCCATCAGCTCGGTCAAACCGCGACTTTCCTTCTGGCAAATCTGGAATATGAGTTTCGGTTTTCTGGGCATACAATTCGGTTTTGCCCTTCAAAATGCCAATGTTAGCCGCATCTTTGAAACCCTTGGGGCGTCTAAGGACGAATTGCCCATACTATGGCTGGCAGCGCCTGTAACGGGCCTGCTTGTACAACCCATTATAGGATACTACAGTGACCGTACCTGGCATAAAAAATGGGGACGGCGCCGGCCGTTCTTTGCCATTGGGGCTATCCTTGCGACCATCGCCCTCTTTGCTATGCCCAACTCCACGGTATTGTGGATGGCAGTGATCATGCTATGGCTGATGGACGCCTCAATAAACATCAGTATGGAGCCCTTCCGGGCCTTCGTAGGGGACATGCTCCCCAATGAACAACGGACCAGCGGGTTTGCCATGCAAAGTTTTTTTATCGGCCTTGGGGCCATCATCGCCTCTGCCCTCCCCTACGTGATGACCAATTGGTTTGGTGTAAGTAACGTCTCTCCCGACGGGGGCATCCCGGATTCGGTAAAGCTCTCCTTTTACCTTGGGGGCATCGCGTATTTCTGCGCGGTGATGTGGACAGTTTTCAAAACCAAAGAGTACCCACCAGATGACATTGAAGCCCTGAAAGCCGAAAACGCAGAACGCGGTGTCTTCCAGGGACTGGGCGAGTCCTTTATGGGTATTTTTAAAATGCCAAAAACCATGGTCCAACTTGCTTTTGTACAGTTCTTTTCCTGGTTTGCGCTTTTTGCCATGTGGATCTACACCACTTCGGCGGTGACCAGCCATGTATATGGAACCTCAGATACCACCTCCCAAATCTATAATGAAGGGGCCGACTGGGTAGGGATATGTTTCGCTGTCTACAATGGCATAGCAGCCCTTGTGGCCTTCCTGTTGCCTGTGGTGGCCAAGAAATTAAGCAGAAAGGTTACCCACCTGCTGGCCTTGGCCATAGGCGGTATCGGCCTGATCTCTGTTTATTTTATCTCAGACCCCAGCCTGTTGCTGGTATCGATGATAGGGGTGGGAATTGCATGGGCCAGTATATTATCCATGCCCTATGCCATGCTGTCCAGCGCCCTCCCGTCTCAGCAGATGGGATATTATATGGGCGTGTTCAATTTCTTTATTGTGATCCCGCAGATTGTAGCCGCAGGGATCCTGGGCTTTATGCTGAAGTCGTTTTTCGGGAATGTTTCCATTTATGCCCTGATCATTGGGGGGGTAAGCATGCTCCTGGCCGGTGCCCTGTGCCTGATCGTGGAGGATAATGAAGAAAACAGGACAGCTGGGCAGGCCTAGTCAGGTTTTCTCTACAATTCAGGAGAACATTTCTACAATTCAGGAAAACATTCTTCAGTTTGTCAACAGGAGGTAACATCTTTGTCCTGTAACCTTAAAAACACAGCACAATGAAGAAGTTGATACTCACTAGCATTTTTGTCGTCTCCTTTATGTTCCTTCACGCACAGGACGATACCGGCGTTACCGTAACTGTAGTTCTTGAAAATGTCTTGAACGATGAAGGGAACATCCTCGGGGCCCTGCATACCCAGGAAACCTTTATGCGGGGGGAAGGCGTTGCCAGTTTTTCCGATACCTCTAAAGCAGGAGAAATGTCCTTCAAATTTGAAAACGTACAGCCAGGTATCTATGCCGTATCCGTGATGCAGGATAAGAACGAAAACTTTCGAATGGACCGCGAGCCTAATGGAATGCCCTCAGAACCCTATGCCTTTAGTGGGAATGATATGACGATGGGGCCACCGGTTTTCGACGCAGTAAAGTTTGAAGTTGCTGACGAGGATGTGGAGTTACGGCTTCGGTTTTAAGAAACAAAAAAAGGCTACCTCCCCGGTAGCCTTTTTATTTTTCTCTGCTCTGTTTACATATCCTCCGCTAACCATGCCTTCATCATCCATACCGTTTTCTCCTGCTCGGTGATAAAATCACTCATCATGGAGTTGGTCCCTTCATCATTGGCTTCGTCAGATGCTGTTAAAATCCTGCGTTCAATGATCAGCAACTCCCTCAGGGAAGAAACGATCAACCGGATGGCATTTTCGTCATTGGTCACATTTTCCCCCACAGGAACTGTTGCCTTGTTAACATAGTCCTCAAAGGTGTGCAAAGGGGTAACTCCTAGTGTCAGGACGCGTTCTGCAATCTCATCAACTTTTAGGTTGGCATCATCATACAATTCTTCGAACTTGGTATGCAGATCAAAGAATCGTTTACCCTTGATGTTCCAGTGGATTCCCCTGAGATTCTGATAATACCGCTGGAAATTCGCCAATAAGATGTTGAGTTCTTCTCCTAATGCCCTGGACTTTTCCAGATCCAATCCAATACTATTTAATGTCATTTTTTTTCTGTTTTTGTTGTATAAATGTAATAAGATTTACTTATTAAAATATGTTTTTATTATCAGTTAATTTTATACTTTTATTGTTCTAAATTATCTGTAT
>NZ_CEYNTP010000114.1:0-8545 GCF_982873095.1 Lentiprolixibacter sp.
AGGCTGACCCCTCCAGGATATCCTCAATTTGCAGGGAATCCTGTAAAAAGGACCTGCTCAGTAACTTTCCTTTAGCAGTATTCTTTGCTGTGTACTCTTTGTCCCGAAACGTAAAACTAACCACAGAGGATTGATAATTTTCACCACCAGCAATGGCAATAGCCTGGTCTACAATAGCCTGCACATCTGGTCTTTTTTCTTTTCCGCCACAACCTATCAGTAGCAGTACTCCCAATCCAAAAATTACATTTCGCATAGTACCTTTTATAATTAAGCGCAAGAAAGCATATAAGTTTACAATAATTGAGTGTTTTTAAAAAACTTTATAAAAAAACAGCATTGCGGTTTTGTTCTTATTTTTGCCCTGCATGCAGAAGAACATCAACATAAAAAACAAGAAGGCACGGTTCGAATATGAACTGCTGGACACGTTCATAGCCGGCATTGTCCTTTCTGGCACGGAAATCAAGTCGGTCCGTCTGGGAAAGGCTTCCATTACTGAAAGCTTCTGTGAATTCAATGATCGGGGGGAGTTGTTCGTCATCAATATGCAAATTGATGAATATGCCCACGGCACCCACTACAACCACCGACCCAAAGCCGAGCGCAAGCTTCTTCTTAACAAGCAGGAGTTGCGAAAACTGCACAAGGAGGTTAAAACTTCAGGACTTACCATCATCCCCCTCAACCTCTTTATTAACGAACGGGGCCTGGCAAAACTTAAGATCGCCCTGGCACGGGGTAAAAAGCTTTATGATAAAAGGGAAACATTGAAGGAGCGCGATTCAAAACGCAACCTGGATCGGATTAAGAAGCAGTTCAACTCCTGAGCCGGGGTCTTCAATTCTTATCTTCCAGCAGAGGTACAAAGCGATAAGACCCGTATTCCTTCTTTTCAAATTCCTTTTCTGACTTGCGAGTGACTACCGTCATGACCTGCTCGTCCTCACCCACAGGGATGACCAGTTTGCCACCTACCTTTAACTGGGCCAAAAGGGCACGGGGAATTTCCGGGGCACCAGCGGTAACAAGAATCCCGTCGAAGGGGGCCTCCTCTGGAAGCCCTTTGTATCCATCACCAAAAACCACCTTTTTGGGGCGGTATCCCATTTTCTCGAAAAAGAGCCGTGTTTTCTTAAAGAGTTCCAGCTGACGTTCAATGGTATATACTTTGGCCTTCATCTTCAAGAGCACGGCGGTTTGATATCCGCTTCCTGTTCCTATTTCCAGGATCTTCTGATTGGGCTTTAGCTGTAACAATTCCGTTTGCCGGGCTACTGTGTAGGGTTGGGATATGGTTTGGTCAGCAGCAATAGGGAAGGGTTTATCCTGATAGGCGTGCCCTTCAAATCCACTATCCATGAAAAAATGCCGTGGTACCGCGCGTATCGCCTCTAATACCTTGCTATCACGAATGCCTTTGGCGGTTATAACCTCAACCAGTTTATTGCGCATCCCCTTATGTTTGTGTGTATCCTTCAAACGGTTGTTGATTTTTGAAATACGAATTTATCAATTTGAACGAAACGAACCTACTGATTCCCCTTCCCGGGTCAAGGTAATGTTGAATTTATCCCCTATTTTTGACAAAACAAATTTCCATGCTCAAAGTAGGGGTGTTAGGCGCAGGACACCTGGGTAAAATCCACCTTCGCCTGCTTCAGGAATCTTCCAAATATGAATTAATCGGGTTTTATGACCCTGATGAAATCAACGGCAAACAGGTGGCACAGGAATTCGGCTACCGGTATTTTGACAATCTCAACACCCTGATAGAGGCAGCAGATGTGGTAGACATCGTTACCCCTACCCTGTCTCATTACGAATGTGCGAAAAAGGCCATGGAAAAAGGCAGGCATGTCTTTATCGAAAAACCTATAACCAACACCTTAGATGAAGCTGAGGAGCTGTTGGAGTTGCAGGAGCAATACAGTGTTAAAGGACAGGTTGGGCATGTAGAGCGTTTTAATCCGGCTTTTTCAGCAATAAAGAACAGCATCAGCAACCCCATGTTCATAGAAACACACCGGCTTGCAGAATTTAATCCCAGGGGGACGGATGTACCTGTGGTCCTGGACCTGATGATCCACGATATCGATATTATCCTGAGCGTAGTAGATGCTGAAGTAAAACAAATAAACGCCAGTGGTGTTTCGGTCATTAGCAAGTCCCCTGACATTGCCAATGCCCGGATTGAGTTTGATAATGGTTGTGTGGCCAACCTCACAGCCAGCAGGATATCCCTTAAAAACATGAGGAAGTCCAGGTTTTTCCAGCAAGATGCCTACATCTCCGTAGATTTTCTGGAAAAAAAAGTAGAGGTGGTGAGGATGAAGGACGCCCCTGAAGAACCCGGCGCCTTTGACATGGTCCTGCAAAATGCCGAGGGAGAACGGAAACAGATCTATTTTGAAAATCCGGAAATAAAGGCCAATAATGCGATTAAAGACGAATTAGAGACCTTCGCAGAGGCTATTAATGAAGATACAAATCCAAGGGTTACCCTGGAACAGGGAACAAAGGCCCTGAAAGTAGCCCTCCAGATAATTGATTCATTTCAAAAACCATAGTTATGATACAGGAAATTGCCGTGATTGGTGCAGGAACCATGGGTAATGGAATCGCCCATGTATTTGCACAACATGGGTATCCCACCAACCTTATAGACATAGACAATGCCGCACTGGAGAAGGGCGTGGCAACTATTGCGCGCAACCTGGACCGCATGGTGGCCAAAGAAAAAATCACCGAAGCGGATAAAACCGCTACCCTTGCACGGATTACCACCTTTACCTCCCTGGAAGAAGGGGTAAAGGGCAGACACCTGGTCATTGAAGCGGCCACGGAAAATGTGGATCTTAAACTCAAAATTTTCAATCAACTCGATTCCATTTGTCATGCCAGTACTATTCTGGCCACTAATACCTCTTCCATTTCCATTACAAGGATAGCGGCTGCCACACAGAACCCGGGCCGGGTAATCGGGATGCACTTTATGAACCCCGTACCGATTATGAAGCTGGTAGAAGTGATCCGGGGTTACAGTACCTCTGAGGAAGTACTGGACACCATCATGGAACTCTCCCGGAAAATTTCCAAAATACCTACTGAAGTAAACGATTATCCCGGATTTATAGCCAACCGCATCCTGATGCCCATGATCAACGAAGCCATAGAATCCCTTTATCACGGTGTGGCAGGAGTAACTGAAATTGATACCGTAATGAAGCTGGGAATGGCCCATCCCATGGGTCCCCTACAGCTTGCTGATTTTATTGGGCTGGACGTATGTCTTTCTATCCTTAACGTAATGTATGACGGTTTTAAAAACCCAAAATATGCCCCCTGCCCTTTATTGGTGAATATGGTCACAGCTGGAAAACTGGGCGTTAAATCCGGAGAGGGATTTTACGATTACAGTGAATCGCGCAAAGCAGAGGTTGTGGCAAAGCAATTCAGGGACTAAAATGGCGTTGATAAAACCATTTAGAGCCATCAGGCCTGCAGCAGACAAGGTAGCCTTTGTGGCATCGCGATCCTACGAGGAATACTCAAAAAAGGAATTGGATGCCATCCTTAGTTTTAATCCCTTTTCCTTTCTCCATATCATCAATCCGGGATTCAAATATGATAAAAAGGTTTCAGGTGAAGAGCGCTTCCGACTCGTACGAAACCGCTACCATGAGTTCCTGGAAGACCAGATCTTCATCAAGGACGAAGCCCCGGGCTTTTACGTATATCGCGTAGAAAAAAATGGCTATTCATGTACCGGATTCTTTTGTGCGACAAGTGTGGGGGATTATGAAAATGGGCTTATAAAAAGACATGAGGCCACCATTGCAAGACGGGAAAAATTGTTTGCTAACTACCTTGAAATTGTACAATTCGAAGCGGAACCTGTACTGATGACCTACGAGGATCATCCGTCTGTCAGTGCCCTGTTGGATAAGGAGGTGGAGAGGCAGCCGGATTACCGATTTACCAGTCCGGACCGGATTACACACAGTTTGTGGGTGCTGACTGATCCTGCTGAGATTCAAAAGATCCAGAGCGAATTTGCAAAAATAAGTTCCATCTATATCGCCGATGGCCACCATCGAAGTGCTTCCTCCTGTTTGCTGGCCAATAACTTAAAAGAAAAAAATCCAAAGCACACAGGGCAAGAGGCATACAACTACTTCATGAGCTACCTCATTCCAGAATCGGAGATCCGGATTTTCGAATTTAATCGGATGGTAAAAGACCTTAACGGACTTACAAAAAAAGAGTTCCTGGTTCGGCTGGATGAAAAATTTCGTATCAAGCGGATTGGAAATGAGCTGTATAAACCGGGCAAGAAACACCATTTCAGCATGTACCTGGATGGGGAGTTCTATTCCCTGTACCTTCGAAAAAGGACATATACGTTTACTGATGCCTTAAGTAGGTTGGATACCCAAATCCTCTACACCACTGTATTGGAACCCATCCTCGGCATCAAAGACCTTAGGAACGACAAGCGCATTCAATATGGGTATGGTAAACACAATGTACTTCGGATGAAGGATGCCATTGACAGCGGCCAGTTTATGGTGGGTTTTGGACTGCTTCCGGTAAACATGGAGGAAATCAAGGCCATAGCAGACGAAGGCCTGGTGATGCCTCCTAAAAGCACCTATATTGAGCCCAAACTTAGAAGTGGGCTTACCGTTTATGACCTCGCCGATACATTACCTGATTAATACATGCATATGATACGCTTAGGTAAATACTTTTCAGTACGTCTCCAGACCGGGACAGCCTTCCTGATTTTCCTGCTCTGCAGCTCTGGTGTTGTGTGGGGACAGGAAACTGCACTCCCAACAGGGACCAATTACCTTATGGATATCAGCAAGGATGCGCTGGGGGAGTTCAACTGGATGAATCCTCCTGAGCACTACATTTTATCGGAGGGAATCTTATCTGTTACTGCTGAAAAGGGAACCGATTTCTTCATCAATCCGGAAGATCAGACCTCCGCTGCAAACGCTCCTTATTTCTACATGGAGGTGCAGGGGGATTTTGTAGCCATCACCAAGGTGCGTCCTAATTTTGGTTCCGTATGGAACGCCTGCGCACTTATGCTGCACCTAGATGACCAAAACTGGATCAAATTTGCCTTTGAAAACTCAGATGCCACAGGCCCTAGTATTGTAAGCGTCGTAACCCGCGGCGTATCGGACGACGCTAATGGCCCCATCCTCAGTGAACATAAAACGCTCTGGCTAAAAATGATTCGCAAAGGGGAAATATATGCCATGCACTGGTCAACCAACGGCAAAGATTACCGGTTGGCGAGGTTAGCAGCGATGCCTGATCACAGTACTGCAAAAATTGGCCTGGAGGCCCAATGCCCGTCCGAGGGTCCGGCACAACACGTCTTTTCCCACTTCTCCCTGGAGGCCAAAACCGTGGAGGACCTGCGAAAAGGCGAATAAATTCATGGAATTACAATTTTTATGTCGATAGCAGAAAATCTAAATCGTATAAAAGCTAATATCCCCGGGGAGGCGACCCTTGTTGCCGTCTCAAAAACCAAATCTGTTGAAGAGATCATGCAGGCGTACCGTGCCGGTCAGCGAATATTTGGAGAAAACCGTATACAGGAAATGGTCGAGAAATGGGAAAACCTACCAAAAGATATCGAATGGCATATGATCGGGCATGTTCAGCGGAATAAAGTTAAGTACATGGCCCCCTTTGTACATCTTATCCATGGGGTGGACAGCCTGAAATTGTTGCAGGAGATAGATAAGCAAGGGAGAAAAAACGAGCGAAAGCTACAGTGCCTGCTGCAGGTGCATATCGCGGAGGAGAGTTCAAAATTTGGCTTCAGCGAGGACGAAATAGTGAATTTGGTTAGCACTGGGGAAATCCAAAAGCTGGATCATGTGGAAGTAAAGGGGCTTATGGGCATGGCGACCTTTACGGATGATATGCAGCAGGTTAGAAGAGAATTCAAGGGTTTAAAGCAACTGTTTGATCAGATACAGCCCAAGATACCTCAGCTGGAAGTCCTGTCCATGGGTATGAGTGGAGATTACGAAGTGGCGATAGAGGAAGGCAGCACTATGGTAAGGATTGGAAGCAGTATCTTTGGGGCAAGGAATTAGTTATGTTTTAAATTTCCAGTAACAGGAGTGATTTTATGTATGCCGTAATTGACATTGAGAGTACGGGAGGCAAATACGATGAAGAAGGTATTACAGAAATAGCCATTCATAAATTTGATGGCCATCAGGTGGTGGACCGTTTCATAAGCCTGGTAAATCCGGAGCGCGATATTCAACCTTTTGTCGCTAAGCTTACGGGAATAAACAACCGAATGCTGGCCTCTGCCCCTAAATTTCACGAGGTTGCCAAAAGGATTGTGGAGATCACCCAGGATAGTGTACTGGTAGCCCACAATGCCCAGTTTGATTACCGTATTCTAAGAACGGAGTTTCGCCGTTTGGGCTACAACTTTGAACGTAAAACCCTTTGTACTGTACATCTGGCGAAGCGACTTATTCCAGATGCTGAATCCCACAGCCTGGGAAAACTCGTGAGGTCGCTGGGCATACCGGTAAGTGACAGACACCGGGCTAACGGAGATGCCCTGGCTACCTTACAACTCTTTAAATTACTGCTCTCCAAGGATTCGGACAAAAGTATTGTTCGCGAGGTGATTCGTGCCGAAAGTCTTGGAGAATTAAGCCCAAGGCAACTTGACATTGTTGAGAGAATGCCCTCGGAAACAGGGGTGTACTACATGTACAACAAAGACGGAGAATTGATATTTCTGGGGAACAGTACAAATATTAAAAAAAGGGTCAACCAGCATTTTACCAATAGTGGTGCCTGGGCCCGAACCATTCAGAAGGAAACGCGGAAAGTTACCTGGGAAATTACCGGGAGTGAACTTATTGCGCGACTCAAAGCGGAGGAAGAGCGACATGTTAACCGACCCAAATACAATGCCGGTAAAAAAAAATACCCTGAAATCCAGGAGTTTCACCGGATTGTTACGGGGCATTATCAGGATATCGACCTTGGGAAGAACAGTGTTTTGTTGATCGACAAAGGACGGGATGTTGGGGAACGCAGCGCGATACTGCTAAAAAATGGAATTTTCAGGGGACTTGGGTTCTATAACCTAAATCACCAAATAAATAATATTCATATCTTAGAATCCATCATTACACCCATGGAAGGGAGTCCCGCCACGGGTAGGATCATCAGCACCTATTTACAGGAAAAGAAGGTGTTGAGGATCGTTGAGTTGAACTGAATACCGTGGAAGGAGAACATCCATATAAAAAAGACTGGAAATTTAAACTGCACGAGATCATCTACGGCACCCACACCCCTGCCGGTCAGTTGTTTGATATTGTATTGCTCATAGTTATTCTCTACAGTGTCATTATCGTGATGCTGGAAAGTGTACCCAGGTTCGACGATCAGTTTCACGGTTTCCTGGATATCTCAGAATGGGTCGTCACCATTCTATTCACCATAGAGTATATCCTTAGGATCATTTGTATCAAGAGACCCAGCAAATACATATTCAGTTTTTTTGGTGTTATCGATTTCCTCTCTACCATCCCAAAATACCTATCTTACCTGGTTGTAGGATCCCAGTATTTTGCGGCCTTGAGGGCACTCAGGTTATTACGTGTTTTCCGAATCTTAAAACTTGTTCGATTCGTAGGAGAGTCCAATAACCTCTTGAGGGCCCTTAATGCCAGTAGGACCAAAATCTTCATTTTTGTCTTCTTTGTACTGATCGTATCTATTCTATTAGGAACCATCATGTACCTGGTAGAAGGTCCGGAAAACGGATTCAACAGCATTCCCCACAGTGTATACTGGACCATTGTTACCTTAACGACCGTCGGCTACGGGGACATCTCCCCACAAACCGGACTGGGTCAGTTTATCGCCACACTGATCATGATTATCGGTTACGGTATTATTGCTGTACCCACTGGGATCGTAACTGTTGAATTTGCCAAACAGAAAAGTAAAAATGCCCCTGCAGACGGAAAACGTATCTGCGAAAGTTGTCATGCCGAGGAACATGAAGATTCGGCCCATTACTGCTTCCATTGTGGCAGCCCCCTACCATGAGCAACCATTTAATAACGGTTATAGGCCCAACAGCTATTGGTAAAACGGCCCTTGCTGTTTCCCTGGCCAAATACTTCGAAACAGAAGTCGTCTCCTCAGATTCAAGGCAGTTTTACAAGGAAATGACCATTGGTACCGCAGTACCGTCACAGGAAGAAAGGAAGGGTATCCCCCATCATTTTATACAGCATATAAGTATAGCAACCTCCTACTCTGTGGGCAGGTACGAGCAGGATGCGCTGATATTGCTTAGCCAGCTTTTTGAGAAATATCCACAGGTAATACTCGTCGGGGGCAGTGGGCTCTATATGTCAGCCCTTCTCGAAGGACTCGATATATTCCCAGAAACCAAACCCGGTATAAGGGAGGAGTTGAATAAGGCATTTAAAGAAGAGGGTATCACCGTTCTGCAGACCCA
>NZ_CEYNTP010000115.1:0-1557 GCF_982873095.1 Lentiprolixibacter sp.
TATGAATGATTGCGGCAACCTGCCCGATCTCGAGCTCCCCCTCTTCCATGTCTCCCTCGAACATGCCGCGTTTGGCCCGTGCCCTGCCCAATAAGGCCTTTAGCTCTTCTGGACCGGCTCCCTGACGGTAAGCTTCCTGCACATCATCGTAAAATTTATTCTTTAACAGGCGAACCGGAGCGAGTTCTTTCAGGGTCAACTGGGTGTCCCCTTCTTTGGCTTCTACCACTTTTTGCTTGAACAGTTCGTGGGATGAGGCTTCATGACTGGCTACAAACCGTGATCCTACCTGTACCCCATCTGCTCCAAGGACCATGGCCGCCAACATTGCTGAACCCGTGCCTATACCCCCGGCAGCAATAAGGGGTAAGGATATCTGTTCGCGAACGGCGGGCAGTAAAGCTAGTGTTGTGGTTTCATTCCTGCCGTTGTGCCCCCCAGCTTCAAACCCCTCGGCAACGATCGCATCCACCCCAGCTTCTTCGGCTTTTTTGGCAAATTTGACACTGCTGACCACATGCACCACCGTAATGCCCCTTTCCCTGAGATACGAGGTCCAGGTCCGGGGGTTTCCGGCAGATGTAAATACAATTTTTACACCCATCTCGATAATAATGCCCATCAAGGAATCAATATCAGGATAGAGCATAGGTACGTTAACCCCAAAAGGTTTATCAGTCGCCTGCTGGCATTTCTGTATATGCTCCCGCAGGACTTCCGGATACATACTCCCTGCACCTAAAAGTCCCAGTCCCCCGGCATTGGAAACCGCTGAAGCCAGTCGCCAACCGCTGGCCCAGATCATGCCTGCCTGAATGATGGGATATTCGATCCCAAAGAGTTTTGTAATCCTGTTTTCCATGCAATCACATTAATATTTCAGGAAATCACGCCGGACCCGATGAGTTCCTCTCCCTCATACCAGGCGACAAATTGCCCCTGGGTAATGGCCGACTGCTTTTCAGCAAAATCAACGTACAGGCCCTCTTCGGTTTTAAACAGCAGCGCCTGCTGGAGTTCCTGCCGGTAGCGGATACGTGCCATGACCGTCCGGGTCTCCCCGGGAAGGAGCGCCAGGTCTGGCCTTACCCAATGCACTTCCGGCTCCTGTACAAATAACGTTCTTCTGTACAATCCGGGATGGGATTTTCCCTGTCCCGTGTAAATAATGTTTTCCTCCACATCCGTCTCGATTACGAACAGCGGTTCCGGAGTACCTCCTACATCCAGCCCCTTACGCTGACCAATGGTAAAATAATGGGCACCCTGGTGTTCGCCCACCACCTTTCCATCCTCCAATGTATACTCCGGTTTATCAGAAAAAAAGGAAAGCTCGGCCTCCTGATCGTCAAAGACAGGTACAGGGACCTGGTAAAGTGCAGCATCTGCCGGTACTTCCACGATCACCCCCTTTTTGGGTTTAAGCTTTTGTTGCAGGAATTCAGGCAACCTTACCTTTCCAATAAAACAAAGTCCTTGAGAATCCCTTTTATCCGCCGTGACCAATTGCTGCTCAGCAGCGATATGGCGTACTTCGGGTTTGGTAAGCTCCCCTAT
>NZ_CEYNTP010000115.1:1657-8475 GCF_982873095.1 Lentiprolixibacter sp.
CGGAACATGTAATCTACGATACGTTCCTTGTATTCTGCACTAAGGTCAATGGTCTGGAACGGGATACCCAGTTTTTCGGCCACAATAAGCGCATCATTGCTATCCTCGAGCCAGGGACATTCCTGGGATATGGTCACAGAATCATCGTGCCAGTTCTTCATAAACAGGCCAATAACCTCGTATCCCTGCTGCTTAAGCAAGTACGCAGCAACACTGGAATCCACTCCACCCGAAAGACCAACCACTACTTTCTTCATAACTCTTATTGCGCTGCAAAAATACAAAATTCGGCAGTGATGAAAACGAGTTGCCAGGGGGATCGATTCACCTGTCTTCACAGGTCAGGTCCCTGGCAAAAACCCGGCAAAAGAATTGCCTGAAAAGCAATATGGAACGTTCTGTTGCCATTTTTCCGTTTATCGATCATAGTGTTAATAAATGCATAAATATCTTTTTTTGTTTAATCTCTTGCATAAATTTGTTCAACATTAATTAAAATCTAATTCTGCTATGAAATCAACAAAAGCCTTATTTAGAACACTTGCAATGGTGTTTGCCTTGTCCGTACTTTGGGCATGTAGTAATGATGATGACTCGGATCCTATTGACAACACTGATCCTACAATTGTGGATCTTGCCCTGTCTACCGATGACCTTACCATTCTGGTTGACGCGCTAACCGCTGCCGACCTGGTTACCACCCTGCAGGGAGATGGACCTTTCACAGTTTTTGCCCCTACCAATGCTGCTTTCGAAGCCTTTTTAACAGCAAACAACTTCAACAGCTTATCAGACGTGCCCGTGGAAGTATTAACTCAGGTACTGCTCAACCATGTAGTATCAGGACAAAACTTCTCATCAGGTCTTAGCACTGGTTATGTCTCTTCCCTATCCACAGCAGGAGCTGGAGGAAATAACCTGAGCCTGTACATCAACACCAGCAGCGGAGTAAGCATCAATGGTGTCTCTAATGTCGTAACTCCGGATATAGTAGGTTCTAACGGAGTGGTACACATCGTAGACGGTGTTATTGGCCTTCCTAATATTGTAGACCATGCAGTAGCCAACACCGATTTAACGGAACTGGTAGGAGCTTTAACCAGCGGGGGCAATACAACTTTTACAGACCTCCTTTCTGACGAGAACACGGATTTTACTGTGTTTGCTCCAGTAAACGCAGCTTTCAATGCGTTCACAAATCCCAATGGAAACGAGCTTAACGATATCTTGTCGAATCACGTAATTGCCGGTACTGCGGCCGTTTCAACAGGATTAACCAACGCTTACCTGAATACAGCTGCAACGAATGCTGACGGAGATGCCCTCAGTATTTATGTCAACACAGACAGTGGCGTAACACTTAATGGTGTGAGTTCTGTTGCAGCAGCAGACATCGTAGCAACCAACGGTATCATACACGCAGTAGATGCCGTAATCGACATCCCAACAGTTGTTACTTTTGCGGTAGCAGATCCAACTTTTGCCCCACTGGTAACAGCCCTCACAGAAGGTACACCTGGTACGGATTTTGTATCTGTGCTGAGCGGAGCAGGACCTTTTACTGTGTTCGCCCCAACAAACACAGCTTTTGACAACCTGCTAACCGCTCTGAACGTCAGCGAAGTAACCGATATTGACGAGAATACGCTAACTGCCGTATTGAACCACCACGTGGTTTCAGGAAACGTAAGATCAGGTGATCTCAATAATCCCGGGGATACCGTAGCCGCCACTCTGGAGGGAGACAATATTACCATCACCCTTCCAGGAACTGACAACGGTGTGAACATTGCGGATATCACTGATGGATCAGGAAATACAGGGATTGGAATCATCGCTGTAGATGTCCAGGCAGGAAACGGAGTGATCCACGTAGTAGACACTGTACTGCTCCCGGACACCAACAATTAATACCTAGGGTTAAGACTCAATACATACTGACAAATGGCCGCCTCCGTGCGGCCATTTTCATTTCAATATGTGTGAGAAGATTCCTATGTATGATAGTTATTTTGTTAAACTTTTTATAATTATCGTGAAACAAAAGCAACCACTTTTAATATTTGTATCATTCAGTAGAAAGGGGTTTTAAAAACACATTTGATAACAAAATAGGAGAGTCAATGGCTTTTTGATAAACAAATTCTTAATCCCTTATCAAGCTTATAATTCGTAAGAATATAAAGATCGGACACTAATAATTAAACAATTAAACACCCTATGAAAATGAAAAAACTACTCCATTGGAAAAATTTATTTTTTCTATTGCTGGCCAGCGTATTGGTAGTGGCCTGCGATCAGGAAGAAGAAGCCACGGCGGAACAGAACGAAACAGCAAAAAACATTGTTGAAACCGCCCAGACCACAGATGCTTTATCTAATCTGGTAGCTGCCCTTACTGCAGCAGACACACAGGAAGATTCTGACCTTATCGGCACCCTGAGTGGGGAAGGACCCTTTACTGTTTTTGCCCCTACAAACGATGCTTTCGCGGCTTTACTCGATCAGCTTGAAGATTATGATGAACTGGACGATTTTGATGATGAGGAGGATCTGGAAGTACTCGAAATCATTCTCAAGTATCATGTTGTGGCGGGTGTAGCCGCTCGGGCCGCAGACCTGACCAATGGGCAGGAACTTGAAACGGTTCTCGGTGAAAAACTCACAGTTGACCTTGAAGGAGGTGTTTTTATTGAGGATGCTACGGAAACAGCAGCCCAGGTCATTATCCCTGATGTGGAGGCCAGTAATGGTATCGTACATGTAGTGGACAAGGTTTTGCTCCCCCAGGTGATCATAGACGCCTTAAACGACGATGATGATGACGATGATGATGATGATGAAGAAATGGGCACATTGGTGGATTTGGTAGTCGAGACCGAAAGTCTCTCGGTCCTGGAAGCTGCCGTAATTAAAGCCGGTTTGGTTGAAACACTTAATGGCGATGGTCCCTTTACTGTGTTTGCCCCAACAGATGATGCATTTGTTGCTTTATTGGAAGCCCTCGGGGAGGATTACAACAGTTTGGACGATTTCGATACCGAAGCAGAACTTATGCTGCTAACTGATATTCTCTTGTATCACGTTATCCCGGCACAGGTCCTGGCAGAGGACCTTGAAGCTGGTACGGTAGGTACCGCTTTGGCTGATAACTCACTGGAAATTATCGCTGCCGATGATACTTTCGTGATTGGTGACGCATCCGGCACTAATGCCAACATCACGGGAACTGATTTCCTGGCCTCTAATGGTGTTGCCCATACCATCGATAAAGTGTTACTGCCTCAGTCGGCCATAGATTTTGTGGCAGCAATGAACCTGAAAACCATAGTAGAGCTGGCCGTGGAATCAGATGACCTCAGCCTTCTGGTAGAAGCGCTGCAACAAGCAAATGCAGGATTGGTAGACGTATTGAGTGGAGAAGGACCCTTCACCGTTTTTGCCCCGACAAATGAGGCTTTTGCTGCTGTGTTGGAATTGCTTGGGGACGATTACCATTCGCTTTCTGATTTTGATACTGAGGAGGAAATTGCAATTTTAGTGGATATCCTCACCTACCATGTGGTGTCTGGCACTGCAGCCTTTTCCACCGATTTGACCGATGGGCAGGTGATCCCCACACTTCAGGGAGAATCCCTTACCATAAACCTCAAGAATAATACGGTACATGTGGTTGATGCTACGGAAACCAACGCAACGGTGGTGATCCCAGACCTGGAAGCCAGCAATGGGGTGGTCCATGTAATTAACAAAGTACTGTTGCCTCAGTCTGCATTGGACGCTATTGCTGCCCTTTCCCTTAAAACCATAGTTGAGATCGCAGTGGAAACTGATGACCTGAGTTTGCTGGTTACTGCCCTGCAACAGGCAGATGCAGGCCTTGTAGAAGCCCTGAGCGGAGAAGGCCCTTTCACAGTATTCGCTCCTACCAATCAGGCTTTCCACGATCTCCTGAACGCCCTTGGCGATGAATATCACAGCCTGTCAGATTTTGATACAGAGGCAGAAAAGGATTTGCTGGTAAAGGTATTGACCTATCACGTGGTTGCCGGTGTAGCTGCTTTCTCTACCGATCTCAGTGACGGCCAGGCCATTCCTACTTTACAAGGTGAAGAGGTAGGGATCAATATTAAGAACAATACGGTCCATATTCTGGATGCAACGGATACTAACGCTACGGTTGTGCTTCCCGACGTGGAAGCGAGCAATGGTGTTGTTCACGTGATCAACAAAGTATTGCTCCCACAGGAAGTACTGGACATCCTGAACCCTCCTACACCCAATATTGTGGAGCTGGCCCAATCTGTTGACAACCTGAGCCTGCTCGTAGACGCCTTGATTGCCGCAGATGCAGGCCTGGTAGAGGTCTTGAGCGGTGACGGACCTTTCACGGTCTTTGCGCCTACGAATGCTGCCTTTGCAGATCTCCTGAATGCACTGGGGGATGATTTCCACAGTCTGGATGATTTTGACACCTCAGAAGAAAAAGCCCTACTGGCCAAAGTACTCACCTATCACGTAGTGGCAGGTGCCGCGGTGGCTTCAACTGATTTATCAGACCACCAGGAACTGGTGACTGTACAGGGAGAGTCATTGTTTGCCATCCTGAACCACGGTGTGCAGATCAGGGATAAATCAGGTATCGATGCCAATGTAACAGCCCCGGATAATACAGCAAGTAATGGGATTGTCCATATCGTAGATAAAGTGCTCCTTCCACAGGAAGTGATTGACGCACTGACTGCTGATCATTAAGTTGTTGTAAACCCAACTATAACATAAAAAAATCCCGCTGTTTAGGCAGCGGGATTTTTTTTGTGGGTAGGTCACATCAGAATAAATTCCTTTAGCATACAAAAATGGAAAATTGACAACTAAAGTTTTATCAGGACATGCATAAGATGCATATTTGAAATGAAGAAACTTACCAGCTAAACCTGCTTACTGCTAAAAAGCCCTACATTCGAGGGGCTTTTTTTATTGAAAGATAATTTTATCGTTTCCCGGTTTTCTTTTGTTCTTCGGCCTGTTCCATCATCTCGCGCATTTTACGCTGGAATCGGTTTTCCTTCTTGGGTTGCTTCTTCTTTTCTTCTATCTGGGCGTGAATTTTATCCTCGTCCAAAATCAAGTTCTTTATGGCGAGCATAATGAAGATCGTAATCAGGTTAGATACAAAGTAGTACAAACTCAGTCCGCTCGCGTAGTTATTAAAGAAGAACAACATAAGCAGGGGCGAAATGTACATGATTACCTTCATATTGGGCATCCCTGGCTGGGTTTGCATGTTCTGACCGGTAGTCATCATCATATAGAAGAAAATGGCCACAGAAGCCAGGATCGGAAATAAACTCACATGGTCCCCGTAGAAAGGTATGGTAAAAGGCAGTTCCAGGATGGTGTCATAAGACGAGAGGTCTTCTGCCCATAAAAAGGACTTTTGCCTGAGGGCAAACGAGGTCGGGAAAAACATAAAGAGGGCATAGAAAATCGGCAACTGCAGCAGTGCAGGCACACAACCACTCATGGGGCTCACCCCGGCCTTGTTATATAATTTCATGGTTTCCTGCTGCCGCTTCATGGCATTGTCCTTGTACTTTTCATTCAGCTCTGTGATCTCAGGTTTTAACACCTTCATTTTTGCCTGGGACAGATAAGACTTATAGGTAACCGGAGACATCAGCAGACGCACGAGGATCGTCATTACAACAATGGCGATACCAAAGGGCAGGAAGGAAGACAGGAACCCATAAAACGGCGTAAATACCTGCCTGTTGATCCAGCCGAAAATCCCCCATCCAAAAGGGATGGAATCTGCCAACCCCAGATCTTTATAGTGTTTCAGCACTTCTACATCTGTAGGGCCGTAGTACCAGTACATGTTTTGGGCCAATTCGCCCCCTGTCAGCGGAAGGGTGGTTTCAGAAGTGTATTCCTTTGTAAACAGTGTCTCCTTGCTTTCCTCCTCCACGAGGTTGCGTGAAACTAAAGAAGCGGATTGAAAAGGGAGTTCCGTCGCGAGAATGGAACTGAAGAAATGCTGTCGGTAAGAAAGCCATTTTACCTGCTCCTCCGTTTCCTCATCGTCACTGCCTTCCGAAAGCTTGCTGATCTTTCCGTCTTCGTGGTTATAGGTTAACCGGGTATACCGGTTTTCGTACTGTACGCTCTTGCTGTGCCGGATGCCCCGCAACTGCCATTTCAGGTTTACCGGTTGCGTACTGTTGATGATACCATTGAGTCCCTGTGACCGGACCGTAAAATCCACCAGATAATCATTGGGCTTCATCTCATACCTGTATTCCAGGAACTGGTTCTCCGATACCTTTGCCTTCATAGACAACACCTGGTTCTCCCCGTTTTGCGAAAGCTGGGGCTCAAAGAACAGGGTGTTGGTTTGCAAGATCCGGTTGTCTGTTGTGCTGAAGCTGAGGCCGAAATCGGCATTACCCTCTTTCACCAGATACACAGGTACCGAATCGTAGGTAACAAATGTTTTCATGCGGGCCTCGGTAATCTGCCCACCTTTATTATTTATTTCCAGATAAAGCACCTCATTCTCCAGGACGGTTACACCTTCCCTGGGAGCGGTATAGCTGAAATCTCCAATGGTTTTCTGGTAGTTGGCCAGAGCTGTAGAATCCTGCAGGTCAACCTGGGGTTGCTCCAGTACCGTGGTTGTTGTTTCCTGAGTCTCTTCAGCCTGCGGTTCCGTGACCTGCTCTTGTTGGGCCTTCTGTGCTTCAAGCTCTTCTGGGGTGGGCTGATTCAGATAAAACCAGCCTATTAAGATGACAAAAATCAGTACAAAACCGATA
>NZ_CEYNTP010000116.1:0-8428 GCF_982873095.1 Lentiprolixibacter sp.
ATGGCTATCTTTGGCTACCACATCTGAAAACAGCATGCAAAATCCCAGGGAATACTATGAAAAAAGGCTTACCGAGCTGACCAAAGAAAAAGACCGGCTTTCGAAATTGCTGGTCCGTTTCAGCATAATCCGGCTGCTCGCTTTTCTATCACTGATCGCAGCCACCTATTTTTTATACGGGCAGTTACTGCCACTGATCGTGGCGATAGTAGTTTTTGGAGGAATTTTTGTTTTCCTGATACTGCATTACAATCGCTTACAGCAGCAGAAGCGAAAGCACTTATTGCTTATTGATATCAATCAGACGGAATTGCTGGTCATACAGGGTAATTTCGAACACCTCCCCGCAGGTGACGAATATGCAGATAGCGAACATCACTTTTCACATGACATTGACCTGTTTGGTGAGGGTAGTTTTTTCCAATACAGCAATCGGACAGCCCTTAAAGAAGGAGAGGAACTGCTGGCCCGTTGGTTAAAGAGCAACCACGATCAACAGATCCACTTAAAACAGGAAGCTGTAAAGGAGTTACGCGATATGCCGGATTGGCGGCAGGAATACAGTGCCACGGCCAGGATGGTGAAGTCAGAACTTTCGCCCGAACAGCTATCTAAATGGTTTCGCGAATATCAGCCGTTCTTAAAGAAGGGCTTCAAGACCATTTGCCTGGGGTTTGGCTTGCTTTCCCTTACTTTGATAACCGCTTATTTAATGGACCTCCTTTCGGGTTGGACGCTATTATTGTGGTTTTTTACCGGCCTTGGGATCTCTGGGTTCTATTTGAAACGGGTCAATACCCTGGCTTTAACTTCGTCAAAGGCACTGGAGACCTTTCAGCATTTTCATAAACTTATCCTGCTCCTCGAAACCTCCTCCTTTTCAGCGGAACTTTTAATGGATAAACAACAGATATACAAGGAACAAGGGGAGCCTGTGTCTGCTTTGGTGCGTAGGTTTGCAGATATTCTGCATGCCTTTGACCAGCGGAACAATATGCTCGTGGCAATTCTGGGAAATGGACTTTTCCTATGGGATCTTTACCAGACCTACCGCATAGAACAATGGATACAGCAGTATGGGGAAAAGGTGAAGGCCTGGTTTGACGTCCTGTATTATTTTGATGCCTGCAATAGCCAGGGCAATTTCGCCTTTAATCACCCCAGTTATGCCTTCCCCGAAGTTGCTCCTGGCAACACCCTTATCGAGGCCCGGGAAGCAGGGCATCCCTTGCTCACTGCAGAAAGCCGGATCACCAATGATTTCCAGATCCGGGAAGGGGAGTTCCACATCATCACCGGAGCCAACATGGCAGGGAAAAGTACCTTTTTAAGGACCATTTCCCTTTTGATAGTGATGGCCAATACCGGCCTGCCGGTATGCGCTGAATACATGGCCTATACCCCGATTAAATTGGTCACAAGTATGCGCACCGCGGACTCTTTGACACGACACGAATCCTATTTCTTTTCCGAACTGAAACGGCTCAAGTTTATTGTTGATGAGATTATCAAAGAGCGCTACTTTATTGTTTTGGATGAGATCCTGAAAGGCACCAACAGTACGGATAAAGCGCAGGGGTCACGACAATTTCTGGAACGTCTGGTGGCATCCGGATCTACAGGCCTGATAGCTACCCACGACCTGAGTCTCTGTGAGGCATCGGATCAGCATATAGAGCTAAGTAATTACTTTTTTGATGCTCAGATCAAGGAGGGAGAACTTTTTTTTGACTATCGCCTCAAGCCGGGGATTTGCCAGAACATGAATGCGTCTTTCCTGTTAAAGAAGATGAATATTGTACCATAATGGCCTCACATATAAATTCATTCGTCTACAGCAATCTGCCATTCGTCTACACTAAATCCTGATTCAACCGCGTTAAACCCCATAAATAAAGGATTTGAAGGAAATTAGTAGGCTAACTTAATCTTACCATGAATATTCTTTTTATTGAAGACGATGTTATCGAAACCATGAAATTGCAACGGACCATTTCCAAACTGCAATTGAAGCATAACATACGCGAAGCCAAGAACGGGGAAGAAGCCTTGAATGAATTGCGTTCTACCTCTGCACTTCCGGATATCATCCTGCTGGATCTCAACATGCCCAGGATGAACGGACTGGAATTCCTTAAGATCCTGAAGGCGGATGAGGTTCTGAAATACCTGCCTACCATCGTACTCACCACTTCGGAAAACCAGGCAGACCTTCTGGAGGCCTATCGCATTGGAATAGCGGGCTATGTAATTAAACCGCTAAAGCCCGGCGACTATGAGTCCAAGTTACAGAAAGTACTGGAGTACTGGGACATCAATGAACTCGTGAAACCCTAACAAAATCTCGCATTTCACAACATATTTTTCAACCGTTGTGCTACTTTTCTTACTTTTCAAAAAATCTAACACATGAAAGGCATTGTTTTTACAGAGTTTCTGGAAATGGTTGAGGACGAGTTCGGCCTGGAAGTCGCAGATTCCATAATCGAAAGGTCCGACCTTCCTTCTGAAGGGGTCTACACTTCGGTGGGCACCTATGATTTCAATGAAATGGTGAGCCTGCTGACGCAGTTGAGCGAAGAGGTGGATATGTCGGTCAACGACCTGCTGTATGCCTTCGGGCTGTATCTGTTCAGCAGTTTAGGGAAGGCACATCCCGAAGTGATCCAGAACTACAATTCCCCACTGGCCCTCCTCAATTCTATAGAAGACCACATCCACGTGCATGTTAGAAAGCTGTATCCGGACGCCGAACTGCCCCGTTTTAAGATCCTGGAGAAAACAGATCACTCGCTTTCCATGATCTATTCCTCCTCAAGGGGTTTGTACAGCCTGGCCCATGGCCTTATTCAGAAAACCTTTGAACATTTTCAAGGCGAAGCTGATGTAAATTACACCCTTTTGGCAGAAGACGGAACTGAAGTGAAGTTTGATATTGTTCAGCATGGATAACAAAGAAGTCATACTTCTTAAAAAAGCGCTGGAACGTCAGAAAAAAGCGCGCCAACAAGCGGAAAAGATCCTGGAGCAAAAATCCAAGGAACTCTTTGATGCCAAACAGCACCTGGAGCACGCCAATACCCGGTTAGAAACCCTGTTGAATGAAAAGACCTCTGAGCTGGATGGTGCTTTCCTTAATATTATCGACCCCTATGTAGTCATGGATCTGGAGTTCAATGTCATCAACATGAACAAGTCAGCCAAGGCCTTCCTTGGGTTTGACCACAGCAGGGAAAATATCAACCTTGGTGACCTGGTCCATGAGGATTACAAGGAATACACCGTAGAGTCCATGGCTACACTCATGGAAGTTGGGACCTTGCAGAATTACAGGGCAAAAATAGCACTGCCTGATGGTTCAGAACGGTTTGTACAGATCAATAGCAGTATGATCTACAACCAAAAGGGTAAACCCATAGCGGCACAGGGAATTATCCGGGATATTACTGAAGAGACGGAAATAAAACAGTTGCTGTCTGACCAAAAAAAACAGTTGGATGTGATCGTTGATAATTCCCCCCTGGGATTTGTATTGACTGTTGACGGGATGATCGTAAAAGCGAACAGTACCTTTTGCGACTTTTTGGGATACTCGGAACTGGAATTGTGCAAATTAAAGGTGGGCGACATCTCCTTCAAAGAAGACCTGCCCCTTTCAAAGGAATTCATGGAGAAAATGAATTCAGGGGAGGTGGATAACTTCATCATAAATAAACGCTACAAGAGGAAAGATGGGTCTATCCTTTGGGCGAAGACCAATGTGAATGCCGTACGGCACAAGAACGGGGATATCAAATATCAGCTGGCCATAGTGGAGGATATCACCGTGGAGCGTGAAAAGCAGTTGATGATCGAAGTGATCAATGATGTTGCCAAAGCCATTCTTGGTAAAATGGACATCCATGAGATCGCCTGGGAAATCACCAGGAGTATTACAGATTATCTGGGGGCAGAGGATTGCATTATCTACCTGGTGGACCACGATGGGAAAGCCCTGGAGCAAATTGCCGCCTACGGGGAAAAGATCGATCAACAGGGCAAGATCAACAATAAAATTACCCTTGACATAGGGCAGGGAATAGTGGGTGATGTGGCCCGGACAGGAAAGGCCGAGTTGATTGGGGATACCAGTAAAGACAAACGCTATGTGGTGGATGATTCGATCCGGTTTTCAGAGATCACCGTTCCCATTATATCTGAGGGGGAAGTTATTGGGGTTATTGATTCTGAACACCCGGAAAAGCACTACTACACCAAAGCGCATTTGGAAACCCTTCAAAATATCGCCCGGCTAGTGGCCATGCAACTCAAGAACGCGATCAACCTGCGGGAAAGGCAGCGTGCCGAAGAAGAAAACATACAGCTTCTGGAAGAATTGCAAAGAAGTAATGAAGGCCTCAAGGAGTATGCCCACATTGTTTCTCACGACCTAAAATCCCCACTGCGGAGCATCAATGCTTTGGCTTCCTGGTTGCACGAGGATTATGTGGAAGTCCTCGATGAGGCAGGGGTATACAACCTTAAAATGATCCAGGAAAAGACGGAGAGCATGGATAGCCTGATCAGTGGGATCCTCAAATATTCTAGCATCGAACATGAAAACCTGGAGTCACAAGCGGTGGATGTGAACGAGGTAGTTAAACATATCCGGGAGATCATTTTTGTCCCGGAGCATGTACAGATCGTGATCATGAATACCCTGCCGGAAATTGTTGCCGATCATACCAAGATCCAACAGCTTTTCCAGAACCTGATCAGCAATGCGGTCAGCCATATTGATAAGGAAGAAGGACTGGTAAAGATCAGCAGCAAAGAAACGAGTACACATTGGGAATTTCAGGTAGAGGACAATGGGGTAGGCATCGCCAAGGAGTATCACGACAAGATCTTTAAGGTGTTTCAATCTCTGAACACTAAGGAAAAATCTACAGGGATAGGCCTATCTATCGTCAAAAAAATTGTAGACCTTTATGAAGGAAAAATCTGGTTAGACTCCGAACCCGGATCGGGGACCAGTTTTCATTTTACCATAAAAAAGGAGAAATGAACGAGGAACAGCCGAACTTAACATATATCGATGAGCTTTCAGGTGATGATGCCGCCTTTAGGCAGAAATTCCTGGTTATCCTCAAGGAAGAGTTTCCCGATGAAAAGGAGGAATACCGGGAAAGCCTGAGATCGGAGGATGGGGAGCGTGCTGCCCTGATTGTTCATAAGCTGAAGCATAAATTCAACATCCTGGGATTGCATCAGGGCTATCGGCTCGCTGTAGACTATGAAAAAGCACTTTATACTGGTGATTTCGCTATGGATCCTGCCTTTAGGGATGTTTTGGCCAGAATCGAAGCCTTTTTAAAAACCATTTGACCATGAACTGTATTATTGTTGATGACGAAGCTACTGCCAGGGCCATTGTAAGCCAGTTGTGTGCCACGGTACCCGACCTTGATGTTATAGAGGAATTTTCAAACGCCATAGAGGCCATTAAATTCCTCAACCAGCACCAAATTGATGTGGTTTTCCTGGACATCCATATGCCTGGTTTTACCGGCATCGATTTTGTACAGACCCTAAAGGAAGCGCCTCAAATTGTACTGACCACCTCGGACAAGGAATTTGCGATTGAAGCCTATCAATACGAATCCATAGTGGATTATCTGGTTAAGCCCATCACTCCGGAACGCTTTGAAAAATGTATCCAGAAGGTGAAGAACCGTTTAGCCGGGCAACAGGCTAAGACACAAAGTTCAGATTCCGAAGCACAAGGGGAGGATTTATATATCAATATTGACCGCAGGCTGATCAAGCTCAAGTTTGATGAAATCCTTTTTATTGAAGCCAAGGGGGATTATATCGATATCAAAACAGAAAAGGAGGACTACAGGGTGCATACCACCCTTAAGAAAATAAAAGAAAAACTACCCGCCGAAAGGTTCCTTCAGATCCACCGTTCCTATATCATCAACTTCACCAAGATCATAGATATAGAAGACAATAGCGTACTCATCGAGAAGAACGTCATCCCGATAAGCCGTTCCAACCGGCCAGAACTTATGCGCAGGCTAAACTTGCTGTAATTGCATTTCTACGGTATTTGCATGTTGGGCTACACTTTCTGTTCATCTATCTAAGACGGGGTTTTCCGTACCCGGTAATATTGCACTTTTGAAGAAGTAAATCACAGCCCTGATCCTAGGGAAACAGGGGCTTCACTTCTGACCACCTTCTTTCTGAAAGACCTCAGGATCATGGTGATGAGAGGTTTATAGAATTAATCATCGCCCTTCCTTTCCACAGGACAAGGGAATGATATCAACGTATACTTTTGGGCGATAGCAGGGTATCCCAACCCATTCTTTCAGGGATATCCTGCTTCTTTTCTTCTTACCTTAGTTGAAAGCCTATAACCCATGCAAGTCACCCTTCTGCGCCCGGAAGATATCACCCCGGGTATAGAACACCGCATTTCTGAACTTCTGAATCAATTAAATCCAGCTCTGAATGCCGGGGAGCTAAGGCAGAGGATGGCCGGGAGTTCCAACGTATATGTTCTGTGTGCTACAGAAGGGGAGCAGTTGCTTGGCATGGCAACCCTGGTGGTTTATCATGTCTTTTCTGGTTGCAAGGGATGGATTGAGGATGTTGTGGTAGACCGCGAACATCGCAGAAAAGGTATAGCTAGGCTGCTAACCAATGAATTGATAAGACGTGCCAGGGAGCTGGGTGTAGAGGTACTACTGCTTTACACAGGGCACCACAGAGGAGGGGCCCAGCGCTTGTACGAAAGCTGTGGTTTTATCCGTAAGGATAGTTATCTCTATTTTTTGGAAACAAAAAATACCACGTGAAACAAGTCACAGGGCATGAATTTTTTCTTGCTGATTTTCTTTTTCAGCGGTGAGTTTTAAAGAGGGGAGTTTTGGCAAGTGCCCAATGCAGGTTAATACCCAGTTCTGTAAACTCAAAACCAGAAGCCACGGCGGAAGCGATATTGGAATACTTCCCATAAATTCCCAAATCAAAGCGTTGGGAAACCGTGTGTTTAAGGGAAAACTCGGCTCTAAAAATGGGGCTGTAATCTGTGTCCTCCACTTTCTGGAAGCCGCTGGCCGCTCCAAGGGTATACTGTAGGTTCTTTGCTAAACTCCCCCTGGAATCTGCAAACACCTCATAGGCCTGAAAGCTTTCCGGACTGAAATAGATCTCGGGAAGCTGCTCGCTAAAGCTTAAATACTGGTAGTTGATTCCCATTTTAAGGGCAGGTTTTTTCAACAGGGTATAATACAGTGAACTGAAGAGCAAGTTACGGTTGTTACCATCAGTTTGCCGGGTGTGCATCAGCTGGCTATACCAACCTAGATTGGCATTGGTGCCCAGGTTATAACTCAAGCCATAGTGGTTCATTGCTATCTCTCTGGAGATAAGGTCTGCATTGAAGTTCTGTACTTCACGGTTGTAGCCCAATTCCAGATTTTGCAGCTTAAAAGGTTTTAACTGCAATTTTACCCCGCTAATGGGCAGGGTGTAGGACACATTATCAGAATCACTTTTGTTCAACCCCAGATTAACATTTAGCGTCACCCCCGGAAGTAGTTGGTAGGTCATGCCCGCCTGAAACAAATGCGAGGTTGCTGCTGCACCGCTTACCGTATTTTCGGTAGAACGGTATTCGTGTGAGAACATACCTGCCAAATTGGTAGACACCGGCACCCTAAGTGAAGTCCCTTGCAAGAAGGCCGTATTATTACCATTATCATAGCTATAACCCGCCTTTTGAACCACTCCCGGACGAAACTGCCGGTTGAGCTTTTCAAGGAAAGCCTCTGCATCTTTCTGCCCAGGGAAGATCTCGAGGGTTCTGTAAGCAGCCTGATACGCTTTTTGGTAATCTCCCCTTGCGAACAGTGCATTGGCTTTTCCGAGATTTCCATCAAAAGATAGGCTGTCTGCTGCCAGCAAGCTGTTATAATTAGACAGGCTTTTCTGGAAATCTCCGGTATACATTCCTAAGGTGGCTTCCAATGCCAGGACCCATTTTGCATTGTTATTTACAGCCGCAATACTGTCCAGTTGATTTCGGACCGTCTTGTATTTTCCATTCCAGATCAGGGCTTGCAGGAAACGTTCCCAGGCAAGTTGGTGTTCAGGTGTTCCCGGAAGGTCAGCGGCTAATAATTTAGCCTCACTTGCGAAGCGAAGGGCAGGTTTATCCTGGCCTCCCATGTGTTCTAGCAGTGCAATCCCTGCCAGGGCCATCACAGAATCCTTTTTTGATATGGCTATCTCCCTGTAGGTCATCCTGGCCTCTTCCAGGGTGCCTGCCTGCAGTTGGATATTGGCGAGGCTCAGAAGTACTTCGCGATCCCCGGGTAAGTCTTTGGACAATTCTTTAAGCAATCCGATGCCTTCCTGATATTTCTTGGCTGTG
>NZ_CEYNTP010000117.1:0-3163 GCF_982873095.1 Lentiprolixibacter sp.
CAAAGGAAGGGCCTTTTAACATCAGTGAACTCGCTGGTAATTTTGAAGCTACCAAAGCACAGTTTAGCGTTAATACTGTTTCTGTTGATATCGTTGAAGACGGCGGTACCGTTGAAATGACTGTTCAGTCCAATGGTCGTTTTAACCTTACTCTGAATCCGATAGATCGACCGGCCTATACCGTAAGCGGGGAAATGTTCTGGGAAGAATGGCAGGGCAGCTTTTACTTCGCCATTACATGGGACGACGAACCGGGAGATTGGGACACCTATGGCCATACCTGGGACGGCACTACCTTGTCTATAAACGGAGGTGCCGACACCGGTGCTTACGACTTCGACAATGATGGGGACACAGAACCCTGCTCCCTGCACTTCATTTTCGTTCGTGTTTAATAAGGACAATAATCTATTAGATAGGATAGCATCTCCGTTCTGCATAGAATACCAATATCCAGTTGAATGACGCGGGTCATTGCAAAAATTGAACTTGCGGTCTACCTTTATTTACAGTTCCTTACACGTGGAAATTATATAAACCTATCAAATCTGGTACTATGAAAACACTAAGTAGAATACTCCTTTTTGTACCCCTGTTCGCATTCTTATTTATTTCCTGTTCAGAAGATGACCCACCACCTGAAGAAATTCTGGAAAAAGTAGGTGATTTCCCTATCAGTGAATTGACAGGTAGTTGGGATGCCACTATCGCAAGATTCAGTGATGATATCCACAATATTGAAGTAATTGGTGAAGGGGGTTCAATTAGTATGACTGTTCAAAGTAATGGCCGATTTGCAATGACGATTAATCCGGCAAATCGCTCTTCTTACAATGCTAGTGGAGAAATGTTCTGGGAAAAGTGGGAAGGTCGCTACTATTTCGCCATTGTTTGGGATGATGATCCCAGTGATTGGGAAACCTATGGAGCTACCCTCACAGAAACCACTCTGAACATTAGCGGAGGTAATATGGGAGCAGGTGAGTACGACTTTGATAATGATGGCACCTTCGAACCCTGCAGAGTAAACCTGAGCTTTGTAAGAAGCTAAGAGTGCCTTGTGGATTATTATCCGGAGGTTACGACTTTGACAACGACGGTACTTTTGAACCTTTCAGCATAAGCTTCAGATGCACCTGAAACTAAGTGTATTCCGGAATTTTTCCCTGCACCCCTTTATAGAATTGATGATAGACCTTGAAGTCAGCTTCCTGGTCTTTCGTCGTATACACTGGTTCTGAAATCTTAACCTCCTTCTTTCCAAAATCAAAGGCCACCATGACTATGGGAACCTGTGCCAGATCAGCAATGTAGTAAAAGCCCGTTCTCCATTTCTCTACTTTCTTTCTGGTCCCTTCCGGGGACAAGGCCAATCGGAATACGTCTTTTTCACTGAATATTCTTGTTATGGAAGCTACCGTATCCTCATTCTTCTTTCGGTCTACAGGCGTACCCCCTAACTGCCGGAACCACCAGCCATAAGGGGCTTTAAACAGGCTTTTTTTTCCTATGAAGTTGATCTTTAGGTTTACGATCTTCCTAACGAGTAGACCCACGACAAAATCCCACCAGCTGGTATGTGGCGCCACTATAACCACGCACTTGGGAATATCGGGAAACGTTCCTTTTAGTTTCCATCCCATGAGCCTGAAATAAATAAATGATGCCAGTCCTTTCATTAAATTATCTGCATGCGAAGTACCGGGGAGCCCTGTAATTTCCCCCCATTCCTGAATACCTAAATCTTCCTGTAGATGTCCTTGATCTGATCACGGCTGATGTGGTTTTTCCAATCTTTGCCCAATGCATTCTCCCACAAAGGGGTCATCCCGAGTGAAATGTCTGTCATAGCATCGAGTTCTTCTTCACTGAGCCCTGCACAGACCCCCTGAGGCAGGGCAATCCCGTGTTTCGCTTTCATCCGCTGGAATTCAGCCACCCCATCCGGATAAAATGCTTCAAGGTATTGAAATACCAGGCAATTCCCCAGTCCGTGTTTGATCCCGAGCACAAATGAAAGTCCATAGCTCAGGGCATGCGCCACTCCCACCTGTGAGTAGGCAATGCTCATGCCGCCATGCCAGGATGCCATCATGAGCTTATCCTGCGCCTCCTCATTTGACAAATCATCCAGAAATACCTGCCGGCAAAGCTGTAAAGCGGTTTCACCATAGCTTTCGCTAAAAGCATTCAGAAAGGTACCATTTAGAGATTCGATACAATGGATGTAGCAATCCATCCCCGTATAGAACCACTGATCTTTTGGTACCCCATTGGTAAGTTCAGGGTCAAGGATAACCTGGTCGAAGGTACTGTAATCCGAGTTGATCCCGAGTTTTCGGCGGGGACCAGACAAGACTGTAGTCCGGGAGACTTCTGCACCGGTACCGCTAATGGTGGGGATACCTATGTGGTAGCAGGCGGGACGCTGTACAAGGTCCCAACCCTGATAATCCGCGGCGCTACCCTTGTTATTGAGCATTATGGAAACGGCCTTGGCCAAATCTAGCAGGGTCCCTCCCCCTATGCCAACGATACCAGAAGGCGGTTCCTGAAATTCGGTTTGAATTTTTTCCACCAGGGTATCGACCTGTTCTGTTTTAGGTTCCTCATCTGCCGAAATAAAAATGACCTGGTCCTGGAAAATTACCGGCAGACGGTTCATAAGAGCAGATCCTTCGAACACGTCGTCCACCAGGAAAATCACAGGCGCATCTGCATTTTTGCGATGCGGCATGAGGATATCCCCTAACTGGTCGAAACTACCCCTTCCAAAGACCACTCTGGGAACCATCGGAAAGTTCTTGTAGCCAGTATTGGCCTTTCTAGGTGTTGGTGTTTCTATTTCTTCTTTGTCGTTCATAGCAACTTATAAATACTTAATCAGGTCTCTTAATGAATTCAGTGTGATATGGTCATTTCCGTGTTCTTCCGGAGGAACCACCTCGTGCGCCCAGGTAGTGTGAAAAGGTACATGAATGGCCTGTGCCCCTATGTTGACTATGGGGAGTACATCCGACTTAAGGGAATTGCCCACCATAAGAAACTCTTTTACATCAACTTCAAGGTGGTCCAGGAGGTTCTGATAGTTGGTCTCCTTCTTATCACTCAACACCTCCACATGATGGAAATATTTAGACAAACCTGATTTCTCAAGCTTGCG
>NZ_CEYNTP010000117.1:3176-8408 GCF_982873095.1 Lentiprolixibacter sp.
TTCCAGAGCTTTTAGAACCTCCTCAACACCATCCAATAGCTCCACAGGTTTAGCAATCATCTGCTTACCCATGGTAATGATCTCGTGGATAGTATCCTGTCTGACATCATTATTGGAAAGCTCCAGGGCCGATTCTATCATCGATAACATAAAGCTCTTGATCCCATACCCGTAGAGGCCCAGGTTTTCCATTTCCTTTCGGAACAATTCCTGATCCACTTTGTTTTTGGTCTCGTAAGGTTCCAGGAGGCCGGCAAATTTCTCTTCGGTTTCGCGAAAATAAGTTTCGTTGACCCAAAGGGTATCATCTGCATCGAACCCAATTACCTTTATGTGACTTAAATCTAACTCCATATGGCCTTTGCTCTTTCCAGATCTTCAGGGGTGTCAATTTCAATCCCGGTAACTTCGGTCTCCACCATTTTTATTTTCTTGCCATATTCCAGGTACCGTATGGCCTCGATTTTTTCCGCAGCTTCAAGTTCCAGCATGGGCAGCCGCCTGAAATCAAGCAGGGCACGTTTTCTGAAGGCATAGATCCCCTTGTGTTTGAAATACGGAATTTCCCTTGATTCATCCCGGGGGTAGGGAATCGGGGATCGGGAAAAATACAGTGCGAAATTACGGCGATCCACGACAACTTTTACCGTATTTGGATTATTTATTTCGGCCTTATCGGTTATCCTGGTCATCAGGGAAGCCAGGTCAATTTCCTTATCGTGATCCTCATTAAATACTTCCAAAACGCTTTGCAGGCTTTTCTTTTCTGTAAAAGGTTCATCCCCCTGTACATTAACGATAATGTCCACATCCATATCGGTTACTGCTTCCGCAATCCTGTCACTTCCTGTTTCGTGCTCTTCCCTGCTCATCAGGGCCTTCCCTCCCTCCCCAACAATAGCATCAAAGATGACAGGACTGTCTGTTACTACATATACCTCATCAAAAAGTCCTGTGGCCACTGCAGCCTGGTAGGTACGGACAATCACAGGTTTTCCGGCCAGGTCCTGCATAAGTTTGCCTGGAAAACGGGAGGCCGCATATCGGGCAGGGATCATTGCAATAATTTTCATATTCCGGGGAACTGGTTTACGTTTTTATTCGAGGGCGAAGCTTGCGGTAAATAACAAAGATAACCACCAGGATGAGGATCACGAGGACGGCAGCAATTACCGGAACAAAAAGGGATGCCAGTGAAACTACCGTAGCGGTTCCGGTTTCAATCGTTGAAACGACCGGGTTTCCAAGCCCTCCGGTTGTTGCTGTTGACGCCAGCCTGCTCGTAGCGGATGCTCCTTTTATGGCAGATGCTGTTCCCCCCCCTGCTATAATGGCCAGGGACCAGGTTACCAATGGATCAAGATCTGCCATAGTAGAAACCATGACCGCCGTCCCGGCAATTGCTGCCAGGGGTATAGCAAGGCTGTCCAGCAGGTTGTCCACCCATGGGATATAATAAGCAAACACCTCCACAACCATGGCCACCCCAAAGGTAATGACAGCAGCAAGGCTTCCCATCCACTCCCAACTTTCATTCAGATCCCATATGCCGTTGTAGGCGGCCAGGCTCAGCGCGAATAAGGGTAGGAATACCCGGAAACCCACAGAGGCTGCCAGGCCTATGCCCAGAAAAATGCTGATGATGGTCTCAGAGGTCATATCAAATCGCTTTGCTACTAAAATACTCCATTCCTATTCAACAAAAAAATCCCCCTTAAACCCAATGAGATACAGCTTGTTTTTGGCCCGGGTTATTGCCGTGTAGAGCCACCTGAGGTATTCCTTGTCTGGGCCATCCGGCAAATAGGGTTGCTCCACAAACACGGTATCCCACTGCCCTCCCTGGGATTTGTGGCAGGTGATGGCATAGGAAAATTTTACCTGAAGGGCGTTAAAGAACCTGTTGTTCTTGACCCCGAGAAATCTTTTATAGGACGATTTTTCATGAGCGTAGTCTTTCTGCACCTCCTGATACAGCCGATTCCCGTCCTCATAAGACAGTGATGGGGTTTCTGCCTTAATGGTGTCCAGCAGCAGCACAGTTTCAAAAGGAGCCTGACCTGGGTAATCCACCATTTGTACCCGGACTTCTGCAAAGCGGAAACCATACAACTCCTTGATGGCAAAAATTTCCAGGATTTCAATGATATCCCCGTTGGCAATGAATCCGGCATCTGAATTGGGTTTTAGCCAGAAATAGTTGTTCTTTACCACCATTAGGTAATCCCCTGCGGCCAGTTCACTTTCCAGGAAAAGAATGCGTTTCCTGATGTTTTCATTGTAGAGGTTCGCCCGTTTATTCGACCTTACGATAAAGACCGTTTCTTCCTTCCCGAGTTGGCTATAAGCAGTATCAATAGCATCCTGAATTTCATATCCATCTGTCAGGCGGATGATATCTGAAAACCCCTGCAGGTTAAACCGGAAGGCATCGTAATGGCCCAGATCGATCTGTTCCCTTACCAGAGTGGCGTTCCAGAGGATTCCCGAGGCTTTGCTCTGCCTCACAACCTCATCCAGTTCCAGTTCCTGCACTTCCTTTTGATAGTTTAGGCTGAGCTTTTGGCCGTCCAGTGCCGGACTCAGCACCAGCTTTACAGGAGGGAGCTGGGCCGTATCCCCAATCAGAATGAGCTTACATTTATGTCCCGAATACACGTATTGAATGAGGTCATCCAGCAATGCCCCCTTCTCGAACAGTTTGGCATCCGTAGGGGTATCTGGTATCATTGAGGCCTCGTCTACTATAAATACCGTGTTCCTGTGTTTGTTTGGAGCCAGGACAAAACGGATAGCCCCTCCTTTGTCCTTTCTGGGAAAGTAGATCTTTCGGTGAATGGTGAAAGCCCGGGTATTGGCATACTGGCTCATCACCTTCGCAGCACGGCCTGTAGGCGCCAGTAAAACTGTTCCCAGTTTGGTATGCCAGAGGTGTTTTACCAAGGCCGCAATGATGGTCGTTTTCCCTGTCCCTGCAAAACCCCTGAGGAGGAAAAGCGTGTCTTTTTTAGGATTTAGCAGGAACTGCGCAAGTTGTTTCAGGGCGAGGGCCTGCCTGGCCGTAGGTTCATGTGGAAACCCTTCGTGAAGTATTTTGTAAAACCCGCCTGGAGAAAGATCGCGCATAGCAGGGCAAATATAGGCAGATATTCCAGGGAAATGTTCCTTTTGCCCCATTTCAGACGGGGAAATTTTTAGCGCCTACACCCCCTTTATCGGCCCTGGGTAATTCTGGTTTTAGCAGGTATGCCGATTAAGCTCAACGGGGCATTTTAAAGACGGGCTTCCCGCCTAAATTCCGCCTTTAATTTATTAGGCAGTTCACAAAAAAATTGTAGATTTGTGGGAACCGCTTTAAACTAATTAACACCATCAATTAATATGAAAACCATTCTTCAAATTGTACTTTGGATAGTTTGTATCGGCTTGGGATTCCTCATCTATAAGTCTGTGACAGGGCCGATTGAATTTCAAAAAGTAAAGGAAGAGCGCTTCTCCCAGGTAATTTCCACACTCAAGGATATCCGTGATTCGCAAATGGCGTACAGGACCGTTAACGGAAAATACGCGAATGATTTCGAAAGTCTGATTGCCTTTGTAGATACGGGACAATACACGATCACTCAGCAGCGCGATTCTTCTTATATGGAGTATGACAAAGTATACGGCATTGACATGTTGAAGGAAATCACCATTATTGACACCCTTGGATTTGTAGCCGTAAAGGATTCCCTATTTAAGGATAGTGACCGTTACAAGACGATGATGAATGTTCCCTATGCCCAAGGCGGTGAAAAATTCACCATTAAATCAGATGTGATTTCCAAAGGAGGATATTCTGCCCCGGTATTTGAAGTAAAAGTAAGCAAGGATGTGGTTCTCTATGACCAGCCTCAGGATTTACGCGACAGGGAAAATGCCCAGGTCAGTGTTGAAGAGGTAAATGGGTCGGAAATTAAAGTAGGATCCCTGACTGATGTAAGTACAAACGGAAACTGGCCTCCGATTTATGACAAAAAAGACGATCAATAGAGGCTCGGAAGATTCATTTGAAAATTATCACAAATTGTCCATTCAGGTTAGCTTGAATGGACTTTCTTTTTGTGTCCTGGACCCCATAGGAAATAGCATTGTCCTTTCCAGGCGCGTGGAGTTTGAAAAAGAGCTCTCGCCTTACGAGGTCCTTAAGAAATTAAAGTCCCTGATCCGTTCTGAAGGCATCCTGAACTACCAATATACCGATGTAGTGGTCATCCACAGAAATACCTTGTTCAGCCTTGTGCCGAAATCCCTGTTCAATCCGGATGAACTGGCCAATTATTTAAAGTTCAATGTGAAATTGCTGGCAAATGACCTGGTGGTCTACGATAAAATCCCCAATTACGACCTCGTAAATGTCTATGTCCCTTTCGTAAACCTGAACAATTATATCTACGATCTCTTCGGGGAGTTTGAGTTCCGTCACCACGGTACGGTGCTACTGGACTCTCTCCTCAATTTGCATAACAAGGGCAAAGCACCGATCTGCTATGTGCATGTTGATGCTGATCAAATAGACATCACGGTTATAGATCAGAAAAGATTACTCTTTTTTAACAGCTTTCCGATCAGCAGTAAGGAGGACTTTATTTACTATTTGCTCTTTTCCCTTGAACAACTCAAGCTGGATCCGGAAACAGTTAAAGTGCGGTTATTCGGGACCATAGAGGAAGAAGACGAGCGCTATGAGATCGCATTTGAATACATCCAGAACATTGCCATTTACATTCCCACTGAAGACTATCCGGACCAGGACGAAACCGATCAGCACCGGGTAGACTTTACGGTGATCAACGCCCTGTAATGAGGATCATTTCGGGAAAATACAAGGGAAAAAGGCTTCTAGCTCCGAAGAACCTGCCCGTCCGGCCAACCACAGACATGGCAAAAGAGGGATTGTTCAATATCCTTCGCCATCAATATGACTTTGAAGAAATTTCCGTGCTCGACCTTTTTGCAGGTACCGGGAACATTAGTTTCGAATTCGCATCCCGGGGAACCTCGAATATTGTCTGTGTAGATAAAGATTATCGCTGCCTGAAGTATATCAGTACGGTGTCCAAAGAACTTGGGCTCAACATACATACGTTTAAGGACGATGCCTTCCGCTATCTTGAACGCCCGCAAATACAGTTCGATATAATCTTTGCGGATCCCCCTTATCAGCTACCCCTGTCTGATTTCAGTAAAATC
>NZ_CEYNTP010000118.1:0-8308 GCF_982873095.1 Lentiprolixibacter sp.
CTTTGGTGCCAACTTGTCCTACTACAACAGTGGTCTGGATCAAAGCAGGGTGAATACTGTAGAGGACGATCCGTTCATCGGAGGCTTCCAGGACAGTTCGCTCCTGTCTTTCCAACCCGGATTTAACCTTTCGTATGGCAACTGGGATTTCGGGATGTTCGCTGAAAACCTCTTCGATTACAACCTGAAAACAAGTGAGTCTATCACGGATTTCAAGGATAAAACCTTTTCCGGGCACCTACAATATACCCATCAGTTTAAAACTGATGCCGGGATACTTGAAGGAGGTAGGTTAATGCCCCTGGCCCGTGCCCGAAAAGTGGGTGAAGAAGAATTTGTTTTAGGTGGGAACCTGATCCTCGACCTTCCCAAACTGGGTTGGCTTCAGGGGGGATATGACAGTTTTTACGGGGCCTCGGCCGGTATAGGGTTCAACCTTAACCGCCGTTTATCTATAGGGTATACCATGGAAAAAGGCCTGTCCAGCAACTTTGACAATTTTGGTCTCACGCACGAAATCTCTTTTGCTTACTCCATTACCCCGAACCTGACCGAAGACCGGGTAATGCTGGAAGATTTTGAAGATACCCTCGCCAGTAAAGATGAAGATAGGGAAGAACTCACTCCATCCGAAAAAGATGAAGAGATTGCCGAGCTAAAAAGGAGGCTGGCTGAAAACGACGCCATTCTCGCCGAACTGATCTACCGCCAGGATTCCCTGGAACAAAACCAGCAAAGGGACCTCGAAGATCGTTTTGAAATGGTCATGCGCATGGTACGTCGCGAAACCAAAGGTCAGCGGGCTGATATCGAAGAAAAAGCGCGGGACCTCTATTTCAATCCTCAAGACCGGGATGCCCTTGCCGAGCGTAAGGTTCAGGAAGAGGAACAGCGCCAAAAAGCCCTACTCGACCTGAAGAAAGAAAAGAAAGAGGTGGTAGAAGCCTATAAAAAAGAGGAGGTTGCCCCAATTGTTACCGAGATCACAAAAACCCCAGAAAAAGCAACTCCTGCTGCGAAAGGGGTGAAGAGCAGGAAATTCCGGGATCTAAACGGTGTTGCTGACGGCTACTATGTTGTAGCAAACGTCTACAAAGGAAAATATTACCTCAACAAGTTTGTGGATAAACTCAACGGGGAAGGATTTGATGCAGATTACATAGACAATCCCAACAACGGTTTAAAATATGTGTATCTGAAACGCTATGACAGCTGGCAGGAAGCCAAAGCCGCTTATGAAACCCGTATGGGGGGCAGCTACGATGGTGACCTGTGGATCATGAATGTAGACAACCGCTACACCAACGAGGCCTATGTGGAAAACAGCCGGAAGATCGAGGAGAAATCCTCGCGTTATGGCCAGGATGTACTACAGAAAAATGTTGTGGTGCGGGACAATGTGGGAGATGCGCAGCAACCTAAGACCTACGAAATAAAAGGAGTTGGCGGCGGCTTCTATATCATCGCCAATGTATTTGCCAATCCAAAGAACGCCAACAGATTCGTTAAGCTACTCAATGCCCAGGGATTAAGTGCCAGCTACTTTATAAACCCCGAAAATAACTATCGGTATGTTTATTTGAAAAAGCACGATTCCTGGAACAACGCTCTGATATCTTACTACTCAAATCTTAATGACGCATACACAGACAAGATGTGGATTATGCGTGTGACACCAAACTTAATAACCTGATGAAGAAAAAACTACTTGCCAAACATATATTGTCGGCCTGTGTTTTGCTTCTTTTTGCATTCACAGGATTTTCGCAAGAGTTCAACACCTTTGATATTCGCTACCAGAATAACATTAAAGGTGACCTTACTTTCATTGCGAACAACATCGTTAACAGGGACGGGGGGACATCAAACACAGAGCCCAATGACCCGTATAACGCAACGGGGAATTCTTCTACCTACAACGACTGGCTGAACCAGCAGTATATTGATGTGGACGGGGACCCCACAACCTTTAGTTCCAGTTCTGCGATCCTTAATTTTCCTCAGGCCAACTGTAACCTGGTGCGCTATGCAGGGCTTTACTGGACGGCCACTTATCCGAGCGAACAGGCCGGGCAACCCCTGGGTACTAACCGGCAAAACGACTTTAACCAGGTGCGGTTCCGTGTTCCAGGTGGTGCCTATGTAGATGTGGTAGCCGATGAAATCCTTTTTGATGGCTTTACCAGCACCGATCCTTCAGTAACCCAAAACAGTCCGTACGCCTGCTATGCAGACGTTACCGGACTAGTTACTGCTCTGGCCGATCCCTCTGGGGAATACACCGTAGCCAACATCAGATCTGTTGTAGGCTCTCTATCGCCTGGTGGTGGAGCTTCCGGAGGTTGGACATTAGTAATCGTATACGAAAACCCTTCGCTGACCGGGAAGCTGATCACTACTTTTGATGGTTTTGCCCGGGTAAGGAGTGCTAACCCTACAGTGGATATCAATTATTCTGGTTTCAACACCATCCCGGTAGGTCCTGTGACCGCCCACATAGGTGCAGCTGCCCTGGAGGGCGACAATCGTATCACCGGAGACCGCATGCAGATCCGTGCTGCCAGCAATCCAGGATTCACCACATTAAGCAACGCCGTCAACCCGGCCAATAACTTTTTCAACAGTAACATAACCCTGAATGGGGCCATTCTTAATGGACGTACCCCTAATAGTATCAACACACTGGGTTATGATACCGATATTTTCCTGTTAAACAATCCGCTAAATTCCGTATTGCCCAATAGTGAAACGGATGCCACCTTCAGGTTTACCTCTAGCGGAGATCAATATTACCCCTTCTTCAACTCCTTCAATGTTGAGATCATAGAACCTAACATTGTCGTTGAAAAGACGGTGGAAGATATTGCCGGAAACGACATCACCGGTGCCGGTGTGAACCTTGGACAATTACTCGACTATGTGCTTGGTTTTCAAAACATTGGTAATGACGACGCCACCAACTATGTGTTGAGGGACGTCCTTCCGACCAACGTTACTGTAATTGAATCTGATCTAACATTGCCGCCAGGGGTTACTTATGTATACGATCCAGTAGCACATGTGATTTCCTTCAATATTCCGGATAATCTAATTGAAGCCGGAGATCCGCTCTCCGAAATACGTCTACGTGTTCGGGTAGCTGAAAACTGTTTTGATTTTGTGGATGCCTGTACGGATCAGATCGCCAACCAGGCCTATTCTACTTATCAGGGGGTAATTAATGACAACCAAATCACTGATGATCCCAGTGTTTCTGATTTTGATGCCTGTGGATTTGTGACCCCGGGAGCGACTAACTTCCTGTTGGACGATTTGGAAAGCTGTGACTACAGCAGAACCGTGGAGCTCTGTGGAAATGATGTGGTCCTCGATGCAGGAGACAATTTCGACGCATACATCTGGTATCAGGACAATAATGCAGACGGATTAATAGATGCCGGAGACACTGTCATTAACGACGGGGACCCGGATAACGACCCCAGCACGTTCGTGGTTACAGAAGTGGGCTCCTATATTGTAGATAAGATCGTTGCTGATCCCTGTAAAGGTTTCCAGGAGATCATTACTGTAGTTTTTAGTGGATCAACACAAACCAACCCCATTATTGACCTGATCAATGATCCTACAAACACCGTAGAAGGGGAAGTGGTTACCTGTCCTAATGACGGGGACTTATTGCCTAAAGTCTTCCTATGTGGTATCAATGACACCGAATTGATTGAAATTAACATCCCTGATGCTACCAGCATTGTCTGGGAACAACTGGATGAAAGCAGTTGCGCGGATGCCGGGGAAGACTGTCCCAACAAGGAGGCTACCTGTACCTGGAATACTGTGGATACCGGGAATGATTTCCTGGCCTCAGCCCCGGGGGAATACCGTGTAGTGATTAACTACTTAAACGGCTGTTTTACAAGGTTTTATTTCAACATTTTCCAGAATCCACTGGATCCGCAATACAATGTGACCGACCTGATCTGTACCTCTCCTGGTAATATCACGGTAACCAATATGCCTGCGGACTATGAATACCAGTTGCTGGATGCCACCAATGGCAATATCCTCGTGCCTTTCAGTGCTGGAAACGGACCTAGTTTCACCATCGGAACCAATGGCGCCTATACAGTTGAAATGCGTCAGCAAGGTGTAGTGGGAGGATGTATCTTCAGGTTGGAGAATATCGGTGTTTTACAGCGTAATTTCCAGGTAGATATAACCACTACTAATGCCGATTGTAATGGTCTCGGATCTATAAGTATTTCTGCCCTGGATGTGGAGCCGCAATACTATTATGAGATTTCACAAGGCGGAACCGTGGTAGATACCTTCGGGCCCACCGTTGATAACAACCATACCTTCCCCAATCTTAATCCCGGGGTTTACGATGTAGAGGTTACTACTGATGACGGCTGTTTGCACAACGAACAAGTAACCATTCAGGACAACAATGACCTGGAGCTGGAAGCACGTATTTCACAGCATATTACCTGTAGGGAAGGAAATATCCAAATGTCCTCTACCGGAGGACAAACCCCTCATACCTATGCCATCTGGGAATTTGTGGATGACATGGGAGTTACCCAAATCTCGTATCCCACTCCAGCTGACATTCCTGCTTCGGAATTCCAGACCAGTCAGATATTTGACATTCTGGATCCCGGCACCTACACCTTTGTGGTAGTAGACCGCAACAATTGTTTTGACATTTCCAATTCAGTTGTAATTGAATTCAGGCCGTCTGCTGATTTTGATCCCACAACGGTAATCGATGTTCTATGTTTCGGCGAAGCTACCGGTCAAATAATCTTTAACCTTCTTGACAGTAATGGGTATCAGCTTACTTTCTATTTATTCGATGCCACAGGTTTTGACGAAAACAATTACGATTATGCCAACGCAATAGCTACTAATTCTTCCGGAACATTTACTGGTTTACCTGCCGGAGATTATGCTATTGTCATCAATCAACGCAAGGGAAGTGCATCCTGTGACTACTTCGAATATCAGACCATTTCTACTCCTGTAAGTGGTATATCTGCGGATGCAGTATTGATTCAAAACTATACCTGCGTTCAAACCGCAACAATTGAAGCACAAAATGTGACCGGGGGAACTGCTCCGTATGAATACAGTATAGACGGCGTTAATTTCGTGAGTGGTGCGGGAGCTGAAACGTTTACTGGCCTTACTGACGGCACCTATTCCATTACCGTACGCGACGCCAGTGGCTGTTTGTTTGTCACGAATAGCATCACGATTGATCCGCTTAACCCGCCAACAGACCTTACTTTTACAGCAACACAGCCTGTTTGTCCGGCTTTAATCGCGGATGTTACCCTTACTGTGGTTGATGGGACTGCTCCATTCGTTTACGAAATCATTGCGCCTGCTGCTGTTAATAACGGGAACAACAACGTATTTACCGGACTTACTCCGGACACCTATACCTTCCAGGTAACTGACAGCTATGGCTGTATTTATCAGGAAGATTTTACCATTGCCCCTGTAACTCCCATACAGGTATCTGGCACCCTGGTGAGCAATATCAGTTGTTTGGGAGATGCAGATGGTGAAGCCACCTTTACGGTATCCGGTTTTGCGACTTCTTATGATTATAGCATTACAGGACCAGCCACTTTCAGTGGTTCGGCAGAGACCAATGCAACGATTGCACTCAACACACTGCCAGCCGGAACCTACGATATTACAGTAACGGACAATGACACCAATTGTACCGATACTGCAAGCGTAACCATTGACGCCCCGGCAGCAGCTTTGACCTTAACGGCCACTCCAGTACAACCTACCTGTACGGACCCGGGAAGTGTACAGCTGACCGGCGCAGGAGGATGGGGCGGCTACACCTACGAAATTACCTACCCGGATACGGTAACTATCGTAAATAACACAACCGGTAATTTTACCGGCCTCAATCAGATCGGCACGTACACGGCTACCGTTACCGATGCCAATGGTTGTATAGTAACCACTACGTTTGACCTTAACTCGGCAGTGCCGCCTGTGCTGAGCATTGTTCCCAACGACCCATGTTATGACGATGCTGTTGGCCTTACCCTAACGGCCAACGTAACCTCGGGCGGGGATGGGAATTTCCAATACCGTATCAACGGCGGGGCATACGGGCCCTCTAACGTTTTTACAGGCCTTGCTCCTGGCACCTATACTATCGATGTAATTGATGGTAATAACTGTACAGCAACAGATACCATCACTATAGATCCTGAACTTAGCGTTACTGCTACCGCAGATGATATATCTGCCTGTGGTACAAATACCGATGTTACAATTGTAGCGGCTGGTGGCGACGGTGCTTATGTATACGCCGTGGTTGCCGATGGCGTTGCTCCCAATCCTGGGGACTTCGCTGTTACAAACCCCGTAACCGTAACCGGTGCCGGGGACTACGATGTGTATGTTCGTGACAACAACGGAAATGCCGGCTATTGTGAAGCTTCTTATGACCTGACTATCGTCCAGGATCTGCCCCTGACCGTAACGGCCACCGCAACTCCTGTGGTGTGTTTCGGAGAATCTAACGGTACGATTACCGTTACTGCGGCCAACGGCTCTGGTCCGTATGAATACAGTATCGACAATGGGGCCACCTATCAGGCCTCTGGGAATTTTGTAAACCTGCCTGCGGGCACCTATGCAGTCCGCGTGAGGGATGCCGACAACTGCGAGGAAACAGCCAGTGTAGACGTCCTTGAGCCTGCACAACTCGTGGCAGAGGCCGCCATTACCCAGGCCTATACCTGCCTGCAATTAGGCGAAATTACCGTGGGAAGTGTTACCCCAACCTCAGGAGGTTCCGGGGATTACCAATACAGCATTAACGGAAGTGCCTGGACAGCAGTTACCACAGGAGGAACCGTATTTAGCAACCTGACTGATGGCACCTATTCCATCAGAGTAAGGGATGCCAATGCTACTTCCTGTATCCTGACACTTCCTGACGTAATCATTCCGCCGCTCCCAACAGAGCCCACCTTGAGCACGTCAGTAACCTATAATTGCGATGGGAGTGGGAATATTACCGTGCTGCCTAACGACCCCTCCTATACCTACAGCCTTGACGGGGGTGCCTTCCAGGCGTCCAACGTATTCAACAATGTTGCTGTAGGCAACCATACGATCACTGTGAATTACGGCAGTGACTGTACAACAGACACCCCTGTGCTTATCGAAAATGGCTACGCCTTCGATGCCAGCATCACGGCTTTTAGCAACATCAGCTGTAATGGCGGTGCAGACGGATCCATTACCTTTGAAGTGGATAATTTTGACGCGGTAAATGGATTTGAATATTCCGTTAACGGCGGGGCTTTTTCAGCACCTCAACTCGCCTCTCCTGTAACCATCAACGGACTTGTAGCCGGTGTTTATAACATCGAGGTCCGGGATGTGCTTGACAACAGTTGTACAGTAACACTTACTGAATCACTAACTGAACCCACCCCTGTTGTGGCTTCGGCGATAATTACGGAGCCTTTTACCTGTATCAATGGAGGGGCAACGATAACCGCCAGTGCAACCGGAGGAACCCCTTCCTACCTGTACCAGCTGGAAGACGGGGTAGGTGGTGTCATCACCCCTTACCAAACGAATACAACATTTACCGGACTTGTAGCCGGAGATTATATTGTACGTGTGCGAGACGCCAATAATTGCGAGGATCCTATAGATGCTCCAATTACCATTACTGCACCGGCCAATCCAACATTTACAACTACACCTACTGTATGCTATAGCGGAAACAACGACGGAACCATTCAGGTGGATATCACCTCCCTGCCCGGAAACGGTGGGTTCCAGTTTAGCATCAACAGTGGCCCCTGGATGACCCCAAGTCCGGCTACTGCTACTACGTATACCTTTACCAACCTTTCAGCCGGGAACTACACCATTGATGTAAAAGACCAGTTTGGATGTGTTGGGGTACAACAAAATGTGACCATCAATCCCCAGTTGGTGGCCAATGCTGTGCTCACAGCAGACCTGACCTGTCTGGCTCCTGCCACGGTTGAAGTGAATGCTTCCGGAGGTTCCGGAACCTACACCTACGAGTGGTCTGACGATGCTGGTGCTACGTATAACAGCACCAACTTTGCCGGAAATGTATTCAGCACCAACACGGATGGTACTTACCAATTCCGGGTAACGGATACTTCTGCACCAACGGCTTGTGTGGTGGTCACCAATTCTATCATCGTGAGCCCTGCTGTAACTCCTATTATCAGCAATGTGGTGCCCACTAACATTCTGTGTAATGGCGATCTGACAGGAA
>NZ_CEYNTP010000119.1:0-4524 GCF_982873095.1 Lentiprolixibacter sp.
AGGGCATCGTCTGTACCCCCCAGGAAACCGATATAGGCAGCAAGTACCCCTCCGGCTACAGTGGCCATACCCCCGATCATTACCAGGAGGATTTCGGACCGGTTCATTTTCTCCAGGTAGGCCTTGATCATGAGTGGGGATTCCGTTTGTCCCAGAAAGATATTTCCGGCAACGGAAAGGCTTTCCGCCCCGGATATCCCAAGGGTCTTGGTCAGCAGCCATGCAAGTGCCCTGACAACTTTCTGGATGATCCCTAGATAAAAAAGAACAGAGGTAAGGGCCGAAAAGAATATTATGGTGGGCAGGATCTGGAAGGCAAATACATATCCGATATTCGGGTTGTCGACATTTAGCAGGCTCCCCAGCAAAAACTCACTTCCTGCGAGGGTGTAGTCCAGTATTTTGACAAAAAAAGTTCCAATCGCCTGGAAAATGCTCTGAACCAGGGGGACTTTCAGGATGCCGACGGCCAACGCCAATTGGATCCCCAAACCAATCCCTACGGTTTTCCAGTTAATGGCCTTGCGGTTTGCACTGAACGCAAAGGCAATGAGCAGGAGTACACCCATGCCCAGGATGCCCCGCCACAAAGACTGGGTAGTAAAGCCCTGGTTGGGTACAAGGGTCGATAGGTCTTCCTGAACTACAGCTGTTACGGGTAGTTCAATCAGGGTGCTATCAGCAACTGCCGTTACTTCCTGCGGAAATAAGGGTATGGTAAATAAAAAAAGCAGAGGGAATAACCAGGTGCTGAATCTCATCTGTCAGGGGGATATCACTTGCGTTTTGAGATTTCATCCCGAAGTTGGGCGGCCTTCTCGTAATCCTCATTGGCCACAGCCTTGTCCAGCTCCTTATGCAATTCCTCGAGACTTAGTTCCTTGTAAGGCGGAGTGCTGCCAGAATCAATTTCCACGGTTTCCCCTTCTTGCAGGATTTCATCTACCACTATGCTGTCATCCCCTTCCTTTTCCTTATCCTTAGAGGAAAATTTCAGGAAAATACCTGCCTTGTCCAAAATGGTCTTATAGGTAAATATTGGTGCGTTAAAACGCAGGGCAAGAGCAATGGCGTCACTGGTCCGGGCGTCGAGGATTTCCTCGATCTTATCCCTTTCACAAATAATACTGCTGTAGAATACCCCGTCTACCAGTTTGTGGATAATGACCTGCTTGATTACAATTTCAAACCTGTTGGCGAAATTCTTAAAGAGGTCATGGGTCAAAGGCCTTGGAGGTTTTATTTCCTTTTCCAGGGCAATTGCGATCGACTGGGCTTCGAAAGCCCCGATGACGATAGGTAGTTTGCGGTCACCATCCACCTCGTTCAGGATAAGGGCATAGGCCCCGTTCTGGGTCTGGCTGTAGGATATGCCTTTTATTTGTAAACGAACTAAACTCATCCGAATCTTTCATGCAAAAAAAGGCTGTTTAAACAAAAGGTCCGACCTGTTATTTAAACAGCCCTTCAAAGGCACAAATTAACAAAAAATTAGGCGTTTTGGGCCTTAAATTCCTTTAATTTTTCCGTGAGTTTCGGTACTACTTCAAAGGCATCCCCGACTATTCCATAATCTGCAGCCTTGAAAAAAGGAGCTTCCGGGTCCGTATTGATGACCACTTTCACCTTAGAGGCACTCACCCCGGCCAGGTGCTGTATGGCACCTGAAATCCCGATGGCGATGTACAGATTGCTGGCCACAGGCTTTCCTGTCTGACCCACGTGTTCGCCATGGGGCCTCCAACCCAGGTCTGAAACCGGTTTGGAACATGCGGTAGCAGCACCGAGAACATCGGCGAGTTCTTCGACCATACCCCAGTTCTCAGGCCCTTTAAGCCCTCTTCCGGCAGAGACCACAACATCAGCATCGGCAATGGTCGCTTTTCCAACCACCTTATCGATTTCCACGGATTTTGTCCCGAAATGGCCATCATCCAATGCAGGCGTAAAGGCTTCAACCGTAGCGGTTGTGGGACGCTCCTGCGTTCCAAAGGCATTACTGGAAACACCTATGATGTTGGTGTCGGCCTTCAGCTCCGTAAACATGAATCCTTTGTTTGTAAAGGCCGTACGCTTTACTACGAGGGGGGAGCTGCTTTCCGGGGCAGCAACCACGTTGGTGGCATACCCCGCATTGAGTTTCCCAGCCAAAATCCCGGCCATGTATTTGGCATCTGTGCTGGAGCTCACCACGATTACCGATGCCTTCTCCGCCTCAGCTATATCACTTAATACTTCGGCATAGGCCCTGGCATTAAAGGTCTCCAGTTTGGCATCCGTAAGATGCAATACTTTTGAAACACCGTATTGCCCTATAGATTCAGGTGAATCAAGATGAAAAGCTACTGCTGTTACCTCTGTGCCCATTTGGTCTGCAATCTCCTTAGCATAGGAGGCCACCTCAAAGGCACTTTTCTTATATTTTCCTTTTTCCGATTCGGTATATACTAGAACTGACATGTATTTTCTGTTTTTGTTTTTGTTAGAACCTGCTGTGTAGTTTAAATTACCTTGGCTTCGTTGTGTAAAAGATCGATTAGCTCATCCAGGTTATCGGCACTCACCATTTTTACTTCGCCCTTGGGTGCAGGCCGTTCAAATTTGATCTCCTCAGTGCTGCTTGTAGCGTCGACCGGAGGGATTACATTCAATTTTTTTTGTCGGGCCATCATAATTCCACGCATATTGGGTATCCTGAGATCGCTCTCTTCCACCAGGCCTTTTTGGCCACCGATGATGAGTGGGAGGGAAGCCTCTAACTTCTCTTTTCCGCCATCGATCTCGCGTTCTGCAATGGCGGTTGTCCCATCAACCTCCAAGCCTACGCAGGTATTTACGAAATTCATGTTCAGCATGGCAGCCATCATCCCGGGAACCATACCACCGTTGTAATCAATGGATTCCCTGCCTGCTATGATCAGGTCATATTCCCCGTTTTTGACAACTTCTGCCAATTGCCGGGCCACAAATAACCCGTCTGTAGGTTGGGCATCTACCCGGATTCCTTCGTCGGCACCTATAGCGAGGGCTTTGCGCATGGTAGGTTCCACACTACTGTCGCCAACGGTAGCCACATGTACACTAGCCCCTTGTTTTTCCTTAAACCACATGGCACGGGTAAGGCCAAATTCATCATTGGGGTTGATCACAAACTGTACTCCAGTAGTGTCAAATTTGGTGTTGTCTGCGGTGAAGTTGATCTTGGATGTTGTATCGGGAACGTTGCTGATACAGACTAATATTTTCATAAGAAAATGGGTTTATAAAATCAGTTAAAATTCGATCTCAAAGATAGCCAATATATTTGAAATTTACTATGCACGCATAATAAAATTTGTAAATATTTTTGATTTGTACTGCTGTTTTTTTGGCCGATATTTTCCTATTTTTGTCAGCCTCAACGGCGCCAAAAATCGCCTAAACGAGTACAACATGAGAACAATTCAATTCAGAGAGGCCATAGCGGAAGCCATGTCGGAAGAAATGCGACGGGATGATTCTATTTATTTAATGGGCGAGGAAGTAGCGGAATACAATGGAGCGTACAAGGCTTCTAAAGGCATGTTGGATGAATTTGGACCTGATCGCGTACTGGATACCCCCATTTCCGAATTGGGATTTGCAGGAATAGGTGTGGGATCTGCCATGAATGGCAACCGTCCCATCATTGAGTTTATGACCTTCAATTTCTCCCTGGTAGGGATTGACCAGATCATCAATAACGCAGCTAAAATGCGGCAGATGTCAGGTGGTCAATTTAATATCCCCATGGTATTCCGTGGACCTACGGCTTCAGCCGGACAGTTAGCAGCTACACACTCCCAGGCCTTTGAAAGTTGGTATGCCAATTGCCCGGGATTAAAGGTGGTAGTGCCCTCCAATCCCTATGACGCAAAAGGGCTGCTTAAGTCGGCCATAAGGGATGATGACCCTGTTATCTTTATGGAATCCGAACAGATGTACGGGGACAAGGGTGAGGTGCCAGAAGGGGAATACACTATTCCACTTGGGGTGGCAGAAGTGAAGAGAGAGGGAAAAGATGTTACCATTGTATCTTTTGGGAAGATCATCAAAGAGGCCTACAAAGCGGCAGACCAGTTGGAGCAGGAAGGAATTCAATGCGAGATCATAGACCTGAGGACCGTGCGCCCCATGGACCATGACGCCATTCTTAAATCGGTGAAAAAGACCAACCGCCTTGTGATCCTTGAGGAAGCCTGGCCATTTGGTAATGTTTCCACAGAAATTACCTATCACGTTCAGTCAGACGCATTTGATTATCTCGACGCCCCAATTGTGAGGTTAAATACTGCGGATACCCCCGCACCTTACTCTCCGGTACTGTTGGCAGAATGGCTGCCCAACGCGGAGGACGTTGTAAAGGCAGTTAAAAAAGTGCTGTACCAACAGGCATAAAAGGACCCACAGGAAAAGCCATTTCAAAAAAGTCCCTGGTTCCGCATACGAGCCCGGACTTTTATGCGTTTCATCTGAAACGGAACGCCTGTAAGTAATTCCTCGTTA
>NZ_CEYNTP010000119.1:4534-8298 GCF_982873095.1 Lentiprolixibacter sp.
CCTGTATTTTTCTGCTGCTGTCCCTGGCAACCCACGCCCAGACGAAGGTAAGTGGAAGGGTTTTGGATACTTCAGGCGAGCCGGTGGCCTATGCGAATGTACTTTTTAAGAATTCTACTGAGGGTACCATAACCAATGAAGACGGTAGGTTCTATCTGGAATCTGATGAAAACTACACATTACTTTCGGTTTCTTTTATCGGATATTCCCCGATGGAGGTGGAATTAAAACAGAGGGTCACCTACAACCTGGAAGTGGTACTGGCCGAGGGAGAGCAGCTGGATGAGGTAGTGGTGTATGTAGGGAAGCAGTCCAAAAAGAACAACCCGGCCATTGACCTTCTAAAAAAGATCTGGGCCAACAAACGAGTGAACGGCCTGCGTAAATTCCGCCAATATCAGTACGATAAATACGAAAAAATAGAATTTGACCTGAATACGATTGACAGTGCGCTTATGAAAAGCCGCATGTTCAAGGGGCTGGAGTTCGTGTTTGCAGACCTGGATACCTCACGCATAACCGGAAAAACCTACCTTCCGCTTTTTCTTAACGAGACCTTTTCTCAAGTGTATGGAGACAACGATCTGAATCTCGAAAAAGAGGAGGTCCGAGGGAGTAAGAATTCCGGCTTCAGTAACAACCAGGCCATTATTGGTTTTGTAGATGACCTTTATTCGGATTACGATATCTATGATAATTATATCAAATTGGTAGATAAGAGTTTTACCAGCCCCCTGTCCCGGACCGGTATCAATACCTATAACTATGTCCTGGCTGACAGTGCTTATATCGACAACAAATGGTGCTATCAGATCATTTATTACCCCAGGCGAAAGAATGAACTGACCTTTAAGGGGGATTTTTGGGTGAATGATTCTACCTATGCCGTAAAGAAGATCGATCTGGAGGTCACCAAAAGCGCGAATATCAACTGGGTAAAGGAAATTTACATTCAGCAGGAATTTGAAGTGGTCAGTGATTCGGTCTTCCTCCTCAAACGGGATTACCTTATGAGCGATTTTAGTTTTAGCAAAAAAGAGGAATCCAAAGGGGTATACGGGAAACGGACAACGGTATATGATAACTATATATTTGACCAAAAAAGGCCTGAGGCCTTTTATAAAAAGGTGTCAGACCCCTTTAACCCATTGATCTTTCAGCGCGATAGCACCTTTTGGAAGAACAACCGGCTCGAATCCCTGAACAAGGATGAGCAGGGCATCTATACCCTGCTGGATACCCTGAAAACGGTGCCCAAATTCAAAACCTACTACAATCTGGTGAGTATCCTGGGGTCAGGATACATAGAGATCGACAAGTGGAATTTAGATATAGGGGATATTTACAGCACCTTTGGCTTTAATGATGCGGAAGGTATTCGCTTGCGTGGTGGTGCGCGGACCTACTTTGGGCAGAACGATCCCTGGAGACTGGAAGGATATATGGCCTACGGATTTTCTGACAAGAAGTTCAAACACGGATTTTCTGCGAAATGGTTGCTGGATCGAAAAAGCCGTTTGATCATTTCCGGGGGTAACCGCAGGGATATTGAACAGTTGGGGCTCAGTTTAACGGCAACCAATGACGTGCTGGGCAGAAGTGTGGCCTCTTCCTCCGTCCTTACAGTGGGGAATAACGACCGGCTCACCAATATTAATCTCAGTACCATCTCTATGGAAGCTGAACCCCTGCAAAATTTACGCATTCGTTTTGGGGGCTCTTTCCGTACCCTGAGTTCTGCCCTACCGGAGGCGTTTAACCTGGACTATGTGGACCCGGGATCCCCCACTGGGATTGCTTCCGAAGTCAGGCAATTCGACCTCATTACCACCCTAATCTACACCCCTGGGAAACGCACCATTGGCTATGGCGTGGAGCGCAGGGATATCAACGAAAACTACAGTACCCTTTTGCTCAATTATACCCAGGGGGTACAGGGCTTCCTACAGAGCGATTTCAACTATGAGAAAATACAATTCTCCTACACCCAACCCTGGCAATTGGGAGGTTTTGGGAGGTTACTGAGTTCTGTGGAGATCGGGAAGACCTTTGGTGCTGTGCCTTTGGGATTGTTGAACGTGGTTCCGGGTAACCAAACCTTATTTTCCATTTACAATACCTTTCCTAACCTTGATTTTTACGAATTCGTAACCGATACCTATGTTTCTGCCCATTTTGAACATAATTTCAACGGGCGGCTGTTTTCGAGAATCCCGCTGCTGCGCAATTTAAACCTTCGGGAAATTGTAGGACTCCGAGGGGTTTGGGGGGAGCTCTCGGACGAAAATATCGCCCTGAGCAGTCCAACTAATATCCCATTGCAGGCACCGGATGATAAGATATACTGGGAATACTCCCTGGGGGTAGGAAATATTTTCAAGATTTTCCGGATTGACTTTAATTTCAGGGGAAACTACCTGGAGAATCCGGATGCCAGACCCTTCAGTGTTACTGGCACATTTGGTTTTAATTTCTAAGGTTTTCCACCACTACAGGCAGTGTGCGTTCATGTAATGAAAAGCGTTGGAAACACTGCATTTATTCCTTTTTTATTCTAATCCATTTCACTACTTTTGCAGCCGTTTTAAACCATAAATAACTAAACAAATGGAAATACTCGTAGACTATCTTTGGGCCTTTGGAATTTTAGCCCTGCTCTTTGTCTGGATTAAAAATATCTGGGTGTCCAAACAAGCTGTTGGAGATGAGAAAATGGCCAGGATTGCCAAGAACATCGCCGATGGTGCTATGTCCTTTCTTAAAGCCGAATACCGTGTACTTGCTGTTTTTGTGCTTGCTGTTGCCGTCCTTTTATACTTTAAAGGAGAGAGTGAAGCGGGTTCAAATGGCATGGTGGCCATATCCTTTGTGGTAGGGGCCATCTGCTCAGCGCTTGCAGGTTTTATCGGGATGCGCGTAGCTACTAAGGCCAACGTAAGGACCACCAATGCTGCCCGGAATTCCCTTGGAAAAGCCCTGGAAGTAGCTTTTGCCGGGGGCTCTGTAATGGGTCTTGGTGTAGTAGGTCTGGGAGTATTGGGGCTTAGCAGCCTCTTTATGATATACAGTGGACAAGGCTGGGAAATCGCTGAGGTACTCAATGTGCTCTCTGGTTTCTCTCTGGGAGCTTCTTCTATTGCCCTGTTTGCCCGTGTAGGTGGAGGAATTTACACCAAGGCAGCTGATGTTGGGGCCGACCTGGTTGGTAAAGTGGAGGCCGGTATTCCGGAAGACCACCCGTTGAACCCGGCTACCATTGCAGATAACGTAGGGGATAATGTAGGGGATGTTGCCGGTATGGGAGCCGACCTTTTTGAGTCTTACGTAGGCTCTATTATTGGTACTATGGTCCTTGGAGCTACATTTGTCACTATGCCTGAGTTTGCAGCATCCTTTGACGGACTCGGGGCCGTGTATCTGCCATTAGCCCTGGCCGCTGCAGGTATTGTAATGTCTATTATCGGAACCTTCTTTGTAAAGGTAAAAGAGGGAGGTTCTCCGCATAAAGCTTTAAATATAGGTGAGTTTGGTTCGGCCGGACTCATGTTGGTTGTTTCTTATTTCCTAATCCAGTATATGCTACCTGAAAGTTGGGTAGAAGGAGGAAAGACTTTTAACTCAATGGGTGTTTTCTGGGCTACCATTGCCGGACTTGTAGCAGGTCTGCTCGTAGGGAAAGTCACCGAATACTACACCGGTACGGGAACCAAACCCGTAAGTGGAATCGTAAGGCAATCCGAAACCGGATCTGCCACGAACATTAT
>NZ_CEYNTP010000120.1:0-8257 GCF_982873095.1 Lentiprolixibacter sp.
CAGCGACCTTCGGGTTATGAGCCCGACGAGCTACCTACTGCTCTACCCCGCGATGTCTCTTTTTAAGGGCGTTGCCCTCCGAAGCGCCGATCTATATCGGTGCGCAGGAGGGCAAATATACAACGGTTTATTGGTTTATTCAAATTCACCTATTGATTATATTTTATCAAGCCTTAAAGGGAAATTCAGAAAATCCCTAACTTCGACGCCATACAACCACCTATGGAGCTGATCAACGATTTTCTTTCCAACCTCATTCCCCTTACCGAATGGCCCATGTTCATCCTGCTCATTGGAGGCGGCCTTTTCCTGGTCGTCTATTCCAGAGCCTTGCCTTACCGCTTCTTTGGACATGCTATTGCCATTACTGCCGGAAAATACGACGATAAAAATGCCAAAGGGGAGGTAAGTTCCTTTCAGGCACTTTCGGCTGCTGTAGCGGCTACCGTGGGGCTTGGAAATATCTCAGGGGTGGCCATTGCCATTCACGACGGGGGGCCAGGGGTGGTCTTCTGGATCTGGATGACGGCCCTTATCGGGATGTGTATCAAGTTCTACTCCTGTAGCCTGGCCATTATGTATCGCGGGACGGACTCTGATGGAAAACTACAAGGGGGTCCCATGTTCTATATCACCCAGGGAATGGGGAAGTGGGGAAAACCGTTAGCGGTATTCTTCAGTTTTTGTGGTTTGTTTGGCTTCCTGGGTGTCTTTACCGCTAACCAGTTTACGGAAACCTTTATGAGCGTGGTGGAGCCCACAACCACACTACTCGATACCAGCGAATTCAACTGGAAACTGGGCATCGGGATCGTGCTGGCCGTAATTACCTCCTTTGTTATTTTTGGCGGGCTCACCAAGATTGCCAAGGTGGCCTCTGCCATCGTGCCCTTTATGGTCCTGATCTATCTGGTAGCGGTCATCGTGGTGATGGCAATGAATTCCGAAAAAGTATTCCCGGCCCTGGAAATGATCATCACCGAGGCCTGGAATTTCAAAACGGTGGTCACAGGGGGCTTCTGGGGACTGGTCATTATCGGGATCCGGAGGGCGATGTTTTCCAACGAAGCCGGACTGGGGAGCGCACCTATGTACCACGGGCAATCCCGGAACGATGAACCTATAAAGGAAGGCCTTGTAGCCAGTTTGGGCCCCTTTATCGATACCATACTCGTCTGCACCTTTACCGCTGTGGTCCTGATCCTCAGCGGGGCCTATCAGGAAGATGTGAGCGGGATCGTCATGACCCTTAACGCCTTTAAGATCACCCTGTTCGACTATGGGGACGAACTGCTCATGCTGATCGTAACAGCCTTCGCCCTGTCTACTTTGTTTACGTATTCCTACTACGGGGTAAAGAGTTTGTCCTTCCTCACCAATGCCAAAATCGGGAAATGGTACAATGTGTACTTTGTGGTGATGATCATCTTTGCGGCTGTGGCCTCCCTGGAACTGGTCAAAAACCTGATCGACCTCTCTTATGCACTCATGGTAATCCCCAATATGATCGCCCTGCTTTACCTTGCCCCTAAGGTGAATGCGGCCGCGAAAACCTATTTTGCTAAAATGAAAAAATAATGGAAAAGCATAAGGCCGGTTTTGTCAACATTATCGGGAACCCCAACGTGGGGAAATCCACGCTTATGAACGCTTTTGTGGGGGAGAAACTCTCCATCATTACCTCTAAGGCCCAGACCACACGCCACCGTATCCTGGGGATCGTGAACGGGGAGGATTTCCAGGTGGTGTTCTCAGACACCCCGGGGATCATCAAACCTGCCTATGAATTGCAGTCGGCCATGATGGATTTTGTAAAGTCTGCCCTTGAGGATGCGGATGTGCTGCTCTATATGGTCGAAATAGGGGAGAAAGCCCTTAAGGATGAGAACTTCTTTAAAAAACTCCAGAACAGTAAGATCCCTATACTCCTGTTGCTGAACAAGATCGATAAGGCGGACCAGCAACTCTTGGAGGAACAGGTGCAGTACTGGCAGGAACTGTTACCACGAGCAGAGATCCATCCCATTTCTGCCCTGAATAATTTTAATGTGCAGGAGGTTTTTGAACGCGTCCTGGAGCTACTACCGGAGAGCCCACCCTACTTCCCAAAGGACCAGCTGACCGACAAGCCTGAACGCTTCTTTGTGAATGAGACCATACGGGAAAAGATTTTACAACAGTACAAGAAAGAAATCCCCTATTCCGTGGAGGTGGATACCGAGGAATTCCTGGAGGATGAAGACATCATCCGTATCCGCTCCGTGATCATGGTGGAACGGAATTCCCAGAAAGGGATTATCATCGGGCACAAAGGTGCCGCACTGAAAAAGGTGGGTATAGCTGCCCGGAAAGACCTGGAGCTATTCTTTGACAAACAGGTGTACCTGGAGCTTTATGTAAAGGTGAGCAAAGACTGGCGAAAAGATCCCAGGAGGCTGAAACGTTTTGGGTATAATCCCTGATTAGGTCTTCAGGTCAAGGGCCTTTTTCATGTAGCTGAACAACTGTTTCATCTGGGGCTTGCCTTTTCTTTTCCCTGCCCGGCCAAAGGCATACAATGTAAACCAGAGCACCACCATAAACACCATTGCACCCACCTGCAGACCATATGGCCGGTCCAGGGCCGCTGAAGAGTAGGCCCATATCCCGAAAATGATAAAGAAGGTAGCCACCCCGAAGTGCAGGAACATAAAGAAGGTCCACAGGGTGGGATTGGGGCCGAACAAGCCGTACAACCGGCTCTTCCCGTCTTCCAGTTCGTTGATCTCCAGGTGGAGCTGGGGCGACCAGAAATGAGCTTCTTTCTTATTGAATTTTATAAAAATATGGTCGTCCAGTCGCTTCACCAGAAAAGGCTTTTCCACCTCGCCTTCGAAACTTTGAAGCGCCTCTTCCTTTGAGGTATCCAGTTTGATCTGGAACCGAGGTCTCAGGACAATTTCATTGGGTAAGGCAGGCATGGGTCAGCTATTGTTTCCCAAAAGATACCGAATTCCTGCCAAATATCCCGATGGAGGGAAGGTGAGAAGCGGACCTTTTATTTGGGGATTGAAATACGTCCGGCTTGTTAATCGGTTCATTAGTAGTACCTTTGTGCCCTAATTTTAACCCATGGGAGCGATCGTTGCCATAGTAGGAAGGCCCAATGTTGGGAAGTCCACTTTTTTTAACCGCCTCATCCAGCGCCGTGAGGCCATTGTGGATGCGGTAAGCGGGGTGACGCGTGACCGCCATTACGGGAAGACCGACTGGAACGGAAGGGAATTCTCCCTGATCGATACCGGGGGGTATGTAGTAGGCAGTGAGGACATCTTTGAGCAGGAGATCGACAAGCAGGTGGAACTGGCCATAGACGAAGCGGATGCCATTCTGTTTATGGTGGATGTGGAGACGGGTGTTACCGGGATGGACGAGGATGTGGCCAAGATCCTCCGCAAGGTCAATAAACCTGTATTCCTGGTCGTAAACAAGGTAGACAACGCCAAGCGGGCCGAAGATGCTGTGGAGTTCTATGCCCTTGGCCTGGGCGACTATTACACAGTGTCCAGTATAAACGGAAGTGGTACCGGTGACCTTTTGGACGCTGTTGTTGAAGTATTGCCGGAAACCGAAGAGGAGGAAAACGAACTGCCGCGTTTCGCCGTGGTAGGCCGGCCCAATGCCGGGAAATCATCCTTCATAAATGCCCTGATCGGGGAAGAGCGGTATATCGTTACAGATATTGCCGGCACTACCCGGGACAGTATTGATACTAAGTACAACCGTTTTGGCTTTGAATTCAACCTGGTAGATACCGCGGGGATACGGCGTAAGGCCAAGGTGAAGGAAGACCTGGAGTTTTATTCGGTCATGCGTTCGATCCGGGCAATAGAGCACTGTGATGTGTGTTTGCTGGTGATGGATGGCACCCGTGATTTTGACGGACAGGTAGAAAACATTTTCTGGCTGGCCGCCCGGAACAACAAGGGTATCGTGATCCTGGTCAATAAATGGGACCTGGTGGAGAAAGAAACGCAATCGGTTAAGGAGTACAGCAAAAGGATTCGAAAGGCGATAGAACCCTTTACCGACGTACCTATTGTCTTTATCTCTGCTCTGACCAAACAGCGGATCTACAAGGCCATAGAAACAGCTGTTGAAGTGTATAAGAACCGCTCCAAGCGCATCCCTACACGCAAGCTGAATGACACCATGCTCCCAATCATCGAGCGGACGCCCCCACCGGCCACCAAGGGCAAGTATGTAAAGATCAAATACTGCACCCAACTGCCCACCCATTACCCGCAGTTTGCCTTCTTCTGCAATTTGCCGCAGTACGTAAAGGAACCCTACAAGCGTTTCCTGGAGAACAAGCTCCGGGAACACTTTGATTTTACAGGAGTACCCATTACGATCTACATGCGGAAAAAGTAAATCGCCTACTATTCGAGAATAATAGTAAAGAAACTGGAGTAGGTCCCCCGCTCAACAGCGAAGTCACCTGCACTCAGGGTGGTGAGGGTCAATCGGTCCCCACAGCACGGGTCGTTACCTGACCGCGTAAAGCTGGCCTCCACGTCAAATATCCAGTTGTTGCCAAGCTGTATGGTGTAGGTATATTGCCCGGGCTGCCAGTCAAAATTGTTGAGTTCGAGCAGGCCGGAAGTTGCTCCCTGTGTATTGGGTAAGACACGGATCTGCAGATTTTCCATGACCTCGCCGCTAACCGTAATATTGGATCCGGTGTAGGTACCGTTTGAAATGACATTTTCCCCATTCTCGATCAATTCCAAACGGATGGCATCCCCTGCGGCGCATAATACCAGCGAGCAGTCCACGCTCTCATTCTTACAGGAAAGCAGGAATGCTAAAATGACAAAGGCAATAAGGATTCTTTTAAACACGGTAATAGAAAGTATATAGCTAAGATTCGAATAATGGATAAGGGTTGCTTTTTACCAGCCCCCGGAAGCGCCACCGCCACCGAAGCCACCGCCGCCAAAACCACCGCTGAAGCCGCCGCCGCCGAAACCGCCCCCTCCAAAGCCTCCGCCTGAGGATCCGCGATACCCATCCCGGCCCATATTGCTGAGGATGATGATGTCCCAGAGGTCAAGTCCTTTTTTGCGGCCCCCGCGCCGGCCCCCGCCTCCTCGACGGTTCCTGCTGGAGAGGATGATGAGGATAACTATAAAGAGGATGATGAGGATAACTATAAAGATGATAAAGGGCAGAATGGCCCCAAAAGGGAAATTCCCATTGTTGTCAAAGGAACGGTCTTCCCGGAATTCCCCGGTAAGTACTTCAAAGATGGCATCTGCCCCTGCGTTGAGGCCAGCATAGTAGTCCCCTCTTTTAAATTCTGGGATGATCCGCCGGTCAATAATGCGTTTGGACATGGCATCGGTCAGGAACTCCTCCACACCATAGCCGGTATTGATGGCTATTTTCCGGTCCCCTTCTGCCAGCAGGATCAGGATCCCGTTATCTTCATCGGCCTGTCCGATCCCCCATTTCTGTCCCCATTGTGCCCCGAGGAAATTAATATTTTCCCCTTCTGTGGAATTGATAATGATCACAACGATTTGGGTGGAGGTGCTGTCTGCATAACGGATCAGCTTTTGTTCCAGGGATTTTTTCTGAGATGTAGAGAGCAGGTCCACATAGTCGTAGACACTGGTCTCCAAAGCCGGCTTTTCCGGGATGGTAAACTGGCCCAGGAGTAGATTCCAGCTCAGGAAGAATAATAAAAGACTAACCCCTCGAAATTTCATTGCTCAGTTCGTTCTCATCATCCGGGTGCCAGGGGAAATGGGCTTTTAATTCCTTGCCAGCCATCAGGACCCCCTGCACGATCCCGTCCTTAAAATGGCCTGCTTTAAAGTGTTTTTGTATGACGTCTTTGGTATCGTTCCAGAAATTGTCGGGGACCACATTATTGATGCCGGTATCTCCGAATATTACAAATCTGCGGTCTTCCACGGCAACATAGAGCAAGACCCCGTTGCTTTCCTTTGTATTGTCCATTTTAAGGAGGTGAAAGATCTCCTGTGCCCGCTCAAAATGGTCCTTTTTTGAGGAAGCTTCAAGATGCACCCGGATCTCCCCCGAAGTGTCCCTTTCGGCCTCCAGGATAGCATCCACGATCTGCTGTTCTTCCTCTGAAGTCAGAAAAGCTTCTACATTGGAAGTGTCCATGGATCAATTGAATTCAAAGTCTACATCCGGTGCCACCTCGGAACCTGCTTCGGCCTGGTAACGTGCCATCTCTTCGAAGCCAAACCATCCGGCCAGGAGTTTGTTCGGGAATTTGGTGGTGTGTATGTCGTAGATATTAACCGCTTCGTTGAACCGGTTGCGCTCCACGTTGATCCTGTTCTCTGTACCCTCGAGTTGAGACTGCAGGTCCAGGAAATTCTGGTTCGCCTTAAGGTCCGGGTACCGCTCTATGGTCACCAGGAGACGCGACAAGGCAGAGGACAGCCCGGTTTGTGCTTCCTGGAAGGCAGCCATACGTTCCGGGGTAAGGTTTTCAGCGTCAATGGTGGTAGCAGTAGCTTTTGCGCGGGCTTCTATCACCTCGGTAAGGGTGGTCCTTTCAAAGTCTGCAGCCCCTTGTACGGTCTTCACCAGGTTGCCGATCAGATCGTTTCTGCGCTGGTAGGCACTTTCCACGTTGGACCATGCGGTTTTCGCATTGGCTTCGTACTCCACAGCGGTGTTATTGAATCCAACAGCCCAGTTGTACAGGACTATGGCGAGTACAGCCAGGATAATTACGGGGATTAACCATTTTTTCATAGGTGTCTATTATTTTACAGTTCGGTAATTATATGTAGCAGGCAAGCGCCTTTTGTTACATCAAAGCTGGTCTTTGATTTTTAGGAGTTCGGCTTTCACCTTTTCGAGTTTCTGGATGATCTCAAAATTGTTAAGGGTTTTCAGCCGTTCTTCGCGGAGGTGGGTTTTTGCCCCTTCCAGAGTAAAGCCCCGTTCCTTGACCAGGTGGTAGATCAGTTGGAGGTTTTTGATGTCCTGTGGGGTAAATTTCCGGTTCCCCTTAGCGTTCTTTTTGGGCTGGATCATATCAAATTCCTTCTCCCAAAACCGGATCAGTGAGGTGTTGACGTCAAATGCCCTGGCAACTTCACCAATACCGTAATAGCGTTTTTCAGGTAGATCGATGTGCATTAATCCAGGGATTGGTTTTCTTGATTTGCATATTTCAGCATATTAGCAAACTCCTCAGCTGTTAAACTGCCGTAGTAAAAGTTGATCGGGTTGATCTTTTGCCCGTCTTTCCACACCTCATAGTGCAGGTGAGGTGCTTCGGAACGGCCTGTACTCCCTACAAAGCCAATAAGGTCGCCACGCTTTACCTTCTGCCCCCGCTTCACGTTGTATTTGCTCAGGTGGGCATAGAGGGTGAGGTAGCCGTATCCATGGTCAATCCGGATGTGCTTCCCAAAGCCCGAGGCACGGTTGTCTGCCCGTTTTACAACGCCATCCCCTGCAGCATAAATGGGCGTACCCCTGGGTGCTGTGAAATCCATGCCCCAGTGCATTTTCCTGGCTTTGGTGAACGGATCAGAACGCCAGCCATAGCCCGAGGCCATGCGCGTGAGTTCTTCATTGGTTACCGGCTGAATGGCCGGGATGGCCTGAAGCAGTTTTTCCTTCTCCTCAGCCATTTTGGCGATCTCGTCCAGCGACCGGGACTGTATCACCATTTGTTTCTGGATGATATCCAATCTTTTGGTAGTGGCAATGATCATCTCAGAATTATTAAAACCTTCCAGGGAACGGTATCGGTTTACACCTCCGAAACCAGCCCTGCGCTGCTCTTCAGGTATCGGGTTGGCTTCAAAGTAGAGCCGGTAGATGTTATTGTCCCGTTCTTCAATATTGGCCAGGACATATTCCATTTGTTCGAGCTTCCTGTTCAGGAGCTCAAACTGTAATTCATAATTTTTAACCTCGCGTTCAAGGGAGAGTTCCCTCGGGGTATTGAGGATGTTGGTATTTAGCAGAAAGATGTGACCGAGTGTGCCAAAGAGTGCGGCACCCAGAACAAACAGGAAAATATTCCGGTATTTTCTGGACTTTTTAGGCTCTATCTTCCGATAGGATAAGGTGTCCGGATCGTAATAGTATTTTACCTTAGACATGAAGGGATTTTATCCTATTTTTGTGCATTCGTTAAATGAAAACAAACAAATATAAAAATTGTTTTGTATAACGCCTTAAAATTACGCAAACTTCACCTATTTGTATGAAT
>NZ_CEYNTP010000121.1:0-8151 GCF_982873095.1 Lentiprolixibacter sp.
TAAGAATCCTGACAGCAGGTGTTCTTTGCGATCGCATAGCCATGGCGATCAGGCCTGGAATGGGAAGTGTAAAACGTAAGTAATTGAAAAAGAATAAATTATATTGACTTAGCAAGCCATAAGCCCACTACAACAGCCAGGAGGCCGGTACCTATACTACCTAAGGCATACAGGGAGAAACCAAAGTAATCCCCTGATTTCAAAAGGTTGAAGTTTTCGAAAGTAAACGCAGAGAAGGTAGTGAAGCCGCCACAAAAACCGGTAGCCATAAGCAGAACATGACTTTGCGATAGCGCGGAATCCTTGAGGGCGAATCCCAAAATAAGACCTATAAGCAGGCAACCCAGGACATTTACCAGAAAAGTACCGAGGTAAAAACCGGAAAAAATTGGATTTAAGGATTTACTGATGAAATAACGGAGACAACTCCCTATCCCTCCGCCGAGAAATACCAAAAATGCCTGTTTCATACCCTAAAAGTATAAAACTATATGGCTTTTTTGTATTTCGAAGTATCTAAATCGAGAGGATAAATCTTTGCTGCTTCAGCATCCTGTGATTCTTTTTCTCCTGTTGATCGTGTGTTGGAATTCAACGCACTAAAGATTAACAGGGAGGCGTTAACAGCAATCAGGGCAAAGAAAATTGTGAAGAAAATTACCATTGGTCGGTTGTCTTTATCCTACTAACGCAAAAGTACGAGTTTTCTTATATCTAAAAAGCTGGAATTCAATAATGTTGTCAACAGGTCAATTTTTGTGGTGTACACAAAAAAAGGGGTTAATTTTTGAGAAGTGTCTTAAGTAAAAACAATACAATTATGAAAACGACAAAAGAAATTCCCACCCATTTCACACCTTTGTAATTCTTTCGGTGAAGTGGCCTGTCTTTTCTGTATGAAAATATCAGGATTAGGCTGAATCCTATGATAAAGAGAATGGCAAATACGACTTGCCCTGTGGTAAACATATCCTTATTTTTACGCAAAGCTAAAGCAAAAACGGACAAATATGAAAAGGAAAATCGACGCAGTGGAACTGTTTCACAAATCCTTTGGTCTGGGGGTTTCCGAATCCCCCAGGGCAGACCTGGGACATGAAAAGAACATGTTGAGGTTTAACCTTATGGATGAAGAAAACAAGGAATACTTGCAGGCGGCCCAAAACAATGACCTCGTAGAAGTTGCGGATGCCCTGGGTGATATGTTGTATATTCTCTGCGGAACGATTTTGGAACACGGAATGCAATATAAAATCGAAGAGGTTTTCGAGGAGATCCAGCGCAGCAATATGAGCAAACTGGGCCCGGATGGTAAGCCCATCTACCGTGAAGACGGCAAAGTACTTAAAGGGCCTGATTATACGGCACCAGATATCCGGACCATATTGGACAAATAGGAAAGGGAAGGTTAACCTTTTTTGTTTGTCAGGTGATTTCTCTTATTTGACCTTATACCGCCATCCGAATTTATCTTCTTTGCGGTTGTACTGAATGTCCATCAATTGTTGCTTCAGGTTTTTGGCATAACTGTCATTCACTGCAGGCAATTCATAGCGTTCCCCTTTATATCCAAAGCCCAAAATTGGATTGATCACCGCTGCGGTGCCACTCCCAAACATTTCTTTCAGGGAGCCGTCTTTTATGCCTTCGAGCAACTCTACGACCTTAATGGGGCGCACCTCAACCTTAATCCCCTGGTCCTCTGCCAGGGCTATGATACTTTTGCGGGTAACCCCATCGAGGATGCGGTCACTGGTAGGACAGGTAACCAGCGTATCGCCCAGTCTCACAAAAATATTCATGGTGCCTGCCTCCTCAATGTACTCATGGGTATTGGCATCTGTCCATATCACCTGCTGGAACCCCTCGTCTTTAGCTAGGTTGGTGGGATAGAACTGTCCGGCATAGTTCCCCGCAGCCTTGGTGAACCCGAATCCGCCATTGGCAGCCCTGCTGTATTTTTCAGCTATTTTCACGCGAACTTCCCCGCCGTAGTACGACTGGGCAGGTGAACAGATAATGATAAACTTGAATTCCTCTGCCGGGGAAGCAATAATACCAGGATGGCTGGCAATTACGAAAGGTCGTATATACAGAGAATTGCCAACGCCAGGTTTGATCCACTCCTGGTCGAGTAAAAGCAAAGTGGTTAGTCCCTCAAAGAAATACTCTTCCGGAAATGCCGGCATCGCTAAACGCTCACTGGAACGGTTGATCCTCCTGAAATTTTCATCCGGACGGAACATCCATATACCTCCCGACTCGTCCTTGTAGGCCTTCATTCCTTCAAATACAGCCTGTCCGTAGTGAAATACACGGGCCGAAGGTTCCATTACCAGAGGCTGGTAAGGCAGTATTCTTGGGGTTTGCCACTGCCCATCTTTGTAGTCGCAGATAAACATGTGGTCAGTGAAGTATTCTCCGAAAGGCAGGTGGTTAAAGTCCACCTGGGAAATTTTTGAAGTTTCCGCTTTTTCAACACGAATGTGCTTTGTAGTGACGTCCATATACGGTGATTTTACCCTATAAAATTACGTAATTATAGGGAGTTGAAGTTTCATTTTCTCTTGAAAATTTATGAGCTTTGTCCATCAATACAATTCTTTGTCATATATGAAACATTTTAACATTTTGGTTGGATTATTGGTAGTTTTTGTAAGCTGCCAGAACATTAAAAAAGAACAACAAGATGAAAATCCGGCAAAGGAACAAGTCGATTACGCTACTTTTGGTGCCGAGGTAGACGCCTCAGCGGTGAAATCTGACCGGGAAATAGCTGCCCTTTACGACCAACTTGGGGAATCCGATTCGGTATCGACCAAATTTAGGGCTACGGTTACGGAGGTTTGTCAGGCAAAAGGTTGCTGGATGAAACTGCAGCTAGGAGATGGCGAAGAGGCCATGGTTCGCTTTAAGGATTACGGCTTTTTTGTACCCAAGGATATTGCGGGTGAAGAGGTTATCGTTGCCGGGAATGCGTTTGTTGACCTGATGAGCGTGGAAGATCAGCGGCATTACGCTGAAGATGAGGGGAAAACTGCCGAGGAAATTGCACAGATCACAGAACCAAAGAAGACCTACAGTTTTGAAGCTACAGGTGTACTAATTAAAAGAGAAGTTGAAACGCCGGGTAATTGATACTGCCGACGGCTCCAAAACTATCCTGATAGAAGACTGGCAGGAACAGTACCATTCTATACATGGGGCGGTGCAGGAAGCATATCACGTGTTTATTAAAATGGGCCTGCATGCCGCAGAACAAAAAGATCTGTCGGTATTGGAAATGGGATTTGGAACAGGCCTCAATGCTCTGATTACCTTTTTGGAAGCCGGAAAGAAAAAGCTTCGCATACAGTACCACGGAATTGAGAAATACCCTGTGTCAGAAGAAGAACTTCAATTGCTGAACTATGTAGAGGTATTACAGGAACAGGGGCTTGAGCAAGTGTTCCGGAAAATGCACAAACTACCCTGGGAAGTAACCACACCCCTGAGCAACAATTTTACATTGACCAAAACTCAAATAGATTTCCGGGAGCTCAGGGAAAACTCCCGATACCATCTTATCTATTTTGATGCCTTTGGTCCGCGAGTACAGCCTGAATTATGGACAGTTGAGATCTTTAAAAACCTCTACAACGCTTTGCTCCCTAATGGTATACTGGTTACCTATTCTTCCAAAGGCAGCGTTAGGCGCGCAATGGAACAATGTGGTTTTGTTGTGGAAAAACTACCTGGCCCGCCCGGGAAAAGGGAAATGCTTCGCGCAGGGAAATGCTGAGCACTTCTTCCCATTAGGGTTAAACAAGATTGTTAAACCTTAATTAAAGACGACTTTGGCGGGTACCAAAACCAATATCTTTGCAAAAAATTGGAAATGAAGCTGTTAATTACAGGGGCTACAGGGCTGGTAGGCGGAGAGCTGGTGAGGATTTGCCGGGAAAAAGGCATCCCGGTTCACTATCTTACTACACGACGCGAAAAGATTGAAAATACAGAGCATTACAATGGCTTTTACTGGAACCCTTCTTCCGGGGAAATAGATACAGCTTGTTTTGATGGGGTAACCTCCGTGATCAACCTTGCTGGGGCTTCTGTGGCCGAACGATGGACAAAGGCATATAAGAAGAAGATCCTGAATAGCCGGGTACAAAGTCTGAAGACCCTGTATTCCGGAATAGAAAAAAGTACCGCCCACGAGATCTGCAGTTTTGTTTCGGCTTCTGCGATCGGTATCTATCCCAGTTCACTCACAGAATACTATACCGAGGCCTCCACAGCGAGGGATAGCAGTTTTTTAGGCAATGTAGTGATACAATGGGAGGATGAAATACAGAAGTTCGAAGCCCTGGGACTTAAACCCGCCATTGTGAGGATAGGACTTGTGTTATCTGAAAAGGGCGGTGCGTTGCCACAGATGGTCACACCAATTAAAAATTACGTCGGTGCCGCCCTGGGCTCAGGAGAGCAATGGCAATCATGGATCCACGTAAGCGACCTGGCCAGGATGTTTCTGTTTTTAACCAAAAATGAGTACCACGGCCTTTTTAACGGGGTGGCGCCAAATCCCATTACGAACAAACGTCTCACCAGAGAGATCGCCAAGGTATTTGGCAGGCCCTTGTTGCTGCCCAATGTTCCGGAATTTGTAATGAAAGTCATCCTTGGAGAAATGAGTACCCTGCTTTTTTCCAGCCAGCGCGTAAGTAGTCGCAAGATTGAAAAGATAGGGTTCAACTTCCATTTTCAAAACATCTGTAAAGCTCTGGAGGATCTCCGGAAGAAATGGCAATAGTAGATACTTGTACTTCTCCTTTCGCCAACTACTTCCTATTCAACTTCCCGGTGTATTTCAACCTGATCACTAAGGCGGCAGCAGCCTTATTTTTTTGTGACATTTTGACATTTTTAAAGAAATGGCAGTACTTTTGCCGTTCTAATTTCGATAAACCAAAAAATTGATGAGTAAGAAAAGCAAGTCAGATTTGGAAGAGGCGATTCCGGAAGAACAGTTGAACGAAGAAGTGCAACAGCAGGAAGAAGAAGCACAGACAAACGAAAGCGAGTCCCCCGTCTCAGAGGAAGAACGGCTGCGGGAAGAATTGTCTGCCGAAAAGGATAAATTCTTGAGGCTTTTCGCCGAATTTGAAAATTATAAAAAGCGCACCTCAAAGGAGCGTATGGATTTGTTTAAGACCGCAGGGCAGGAGGTTATGCAGGCCCTGCTACCGGTATTGGATGATTTTGACCGAGCCTTGAATGAGCTTTCCAAGTCAGAAGACAAAGAAATGTTCAAAGGGGTGGAACTCATAAGCAATAAGCTTAAGGAGACATTGAAATCCAAAGGTTTAGAACAAATAGAGGTCAGTCAGGGAGATACCTTTGACGCTGAAGTCCATGACGCAATTACCCAGATCCCCGCTCCGAATAAAAAGCTGAAAGGGAAGATCATCGATGTGGTTGAAAAGGGGTTTAAACTTGGAGACCGCATTATCAGGCACCCCAAAGTGGTTGTAGGAAACTAAATATTGGTATGAAGCAGGATTATTATGAAATATTAGGGGTTGACAAAAATGCATCGGCTGCCGAAATAAAAAAGGCATATCGAAAGAAAGCCATTCAGTACCATCCGGATAAGAATCCTGGGGATACCAAGGCTGAAGAAATGTTCAAAAAAGCTGCCGAAGCTTACGAAGTGCTTAGTGATCCTGATAAAAAGGCACGCTATGATCAATACGGGCATGCTGCATTCGAAGGCGGAGGCTTTGGCGGAGGCGGCATGAACATGGAAGATATTTTCAGCCAGTTTGGAGATATTTTCGGAAGTGCTTTCGGAGGCGGATTTGGAGGCTTCGGAGGTTTTGGCGGAGGGGGCCAGCGCCGTGTCAAGGGCAGTAACCTCAGGATACGGGTCAAGCTCAGCCTCGAGGAAGTGGCCAATGGTGTGGAGAAAAAGGTGAAAGTAAGACGAAAGGTAAAGGCTGCAGGCGTTACTTATAAGACCTGTTCCACTTGCCACGGTAGCGGGCAGATGACCAAGATTACCAATACCATATTGGGGCGAATGCAAACCAGTACCACCTGTCATTCCTGTGGCGGTAGCGGACAAATCATTGATAAACGCCCTTCAGATGCCGATGCACATGGGCTTAAACCTGTTGAGGAAACAGTATCCATCAAGATTCCTGCAGGGGTTGAGGACGGCATGCAGCTAAAAGTAACAGGAAAAGGTAACGAGGCCCCAGGAAACGGTATCCCGGGGGATCTGTTGGTTGCCATTGAAACTAAAGAACACGACACCCTTAAACGGGAAGGGGATAACCTGCATTACGACCTCTACATACCTATTTCAGAAGCGGTATTAGGGACTTCCAAAGAAATAGATACAGTGTCAGGAAAGGTCCGCATTAAACTGGAGCCTGGGATACAATCTGGGAAGATATTGCGGTTGAGAGGCAAGGGGATAGCCAATCTTAATGGCTACGGTCACGGGGATCTACTGGTACACGTGAATGTATGGACACCCAAGGAACTCACCAAGGAGCAGCGGGAGTTTTTTGAGAAGATGCGAGGACACGAAAATTTTGAACCAAAGCCTGAAAAATCCGACAAATCGTTTTTCGAGAAGGTCAAGGATATGTTCTCCTGATGAATCGGGTTTAGTTTAAATAAAAAGCGTATATTTGATTCGATATTGGGCAACCAATATTAATTTTCTTTTTCATAGCAATTTTTTTCCCATCCTTAATCCTTTTAAGGGTGGGTTTTGTTTTTAAGGCCTTTTTGAAATGGAGCCCATTATTGTAAACATACACCATTGATGCTCTTTTGGGTCATTTCTCTATCTTTGAACGATGTCGAACGAGAAGACTATTCTACTTGCTGATGGGGTAACCAAGAGCTTTGGGGCCTTTAAGGCACTTAAAGGAGTATCCCTCTCCATTCCTGAAAACAGTATATATGGGGTCCTGGGTCCCAATGGGGCTGGCAAAACAACATTTCTGCGTATCGTTAATCAGATTACTTATCCGGATTCGGGCTCCGTCTATTTTGACGGTGAGCCCCTGAAACCAGAGCATATTTCATTCATTGGCTACCTGCCGGAAGAACGGGGACTCTATAAGGGGATGAAGGTAGGCGAACAAGTGCTTTACCTGGCGCAACTGCGTGGCCTGTCCAGACAGGAAGCGAAGAAAAGGCTTACCTACTGGTTTGAGCGATTGGATATCGGGGACTGGTGGAACAAGAAAATTCAGGAGCTGTCCAAGGGGATGGCACAAAAAATCCAGTTTATAGTTACCGTCCTGCACCAACCAAAGTTGCTGATCTTTGACGAACCCTTTAGTGGCTTTGATCCCATCAACGCGAATATCATAAAGGAAGAGATACTTCAGTTGAAAAAAGAAGGGGCTTCTATCATTTTTTCCACCCATCGCATGGAATCTGTTGAAGAACTCTGCGAGCATATTGCCCTGCTGCATGAAGGGGAGGTGATCCTCGATGGCCGGCTTTTCGACATCAAACAGCAGTACAAGGAAAATGTGTTTTCCGTACAGCTCGAAACCCAAAAAGGCGAGAACCTGCTCACCAACCTGTCGGATCAATTCGAGATATCCGCACAACGATATGATCAGCAATCGGGCTACCTGGATTTTTCCGTAAAATTGCCTGATGGAGCGGCCCGCGATTTTCTTAGCCAAATCGCTGCTTCGGGCAACATTTTGCGTTTTGTTGAAACGGTACCTACGGCAAATGAAATATTTATTCAAACCGTTCAAGAGAAAATGAAGCATGCATAAACTGTGGTTGATCATTAGAAGGGAATACCTGGCCAAGGTGCGCAATAAGTCTTTTGTGATAATGACCATACTCAGCCCTATCCTGATTGTAGGACTGGTGGTGCTGATTGCTTACCTGACCAAGGTGAATGACAGCGATAAACGTATCATTGCCGTTTTAAATCAGAGCGCTTATTTCTCAGGAGATTTTCTCACCTCTGACCAAACCGCTTTTGTGAACTTCCGGTCGATATCCCTTGAGGCGGCAATGGATTCCACCGTCAGCCTGGGGTATTACGGGTTGCTGTTAATCCCTGAAGGTCCGGACATCCAAAGTGTATCAGAAAATGCTTATTTCTACACCAAGGACGCT
>NZ_CEYNTP010000122.1:0-5413 GCF_982873095.1 Lentiprolixibacter sp.
AGGCCATCCATAAGGCGCAATCCTTTGACTTCGAACTGCAGGGTGCCGTAATGGCGAGCGATGCTTTCTTCCCATTTCCGGACTGCGTGGAAATCGCACATAAAAGTGGTATCACGAGTGTGATACAGCCAGGAGGTTCCATCAAAGACCAACTGAGCATCGATTATTGCAATGCCAACGGAATTTCAATGGTAATGACAGGGACACGTCATTTTAAGCATTAATTTTACTATTTTTATCGATGAAATACACCCGATCATCGAAAGGGAAATAATTAGTTTTTAATGGGATTCTTTGATTTCTTAACTGAGGAGATCGCCATCGACCTGGGTACGGCGAATACTCTTATCATCCACGCCGACAAGGTAGTAGTGGACAGCCCTTCTATTGTAGCCAGGGACCGCATTACCGGTAAGATCATTGCCGTGGGTAAGGAGGCGAATATGATGCAGGGGAAGACCCATGAAAATATCAAGACCATCCGTCCTTTAAAAGACGGGGTGATCGCGGATTTTGATGCCTCCGAGAAGATGATCAATATGTTCATCAAGAACATCCCGGCCCTTAAGAAGAAATGGTTCCCTCCTGCATTACGGATGGTGATCTGTATCCCTTCAGGAATAACGGAAGTGGAAATGCGTGCCGTCAAGGAATCCGCCGAACGGGTGAATGGCAAGGAAGTATACCTCATCCATGAACCTATGGCGGCCGCCATAGGGATCGGATTAGACATTATGCAGCCCAAGGGAAACATGATCGTGGACATCGGTGGGGGAACTACAGAGATTGCGGTTATTGCCCTGGGTGGAATTGTATGCGACAAATCAGTAAAGATCGCAGGTGACGTATTCACCAATGATATCATTTATTACATGCGGACCCAGCACAACCTCTATGTAGGGGAAAGTACTGCCGAAAATATCAAGATCCAGATCGGTTCCGCAACAGAAGACCTGCAGTCGCCGCCAGACGAGATGTCTGTACAGGGAAGGGACCTGCTAACTGGTAAGCCCAAACAGGTCTCCATTTCGTACAGGGAGATTGCTAAAGCCCTGGACAAGTCTATCCTGCGCGTGGAAGACGCCGTGATGGAAACCCTGTCTCAAACTCCGCCAGAACTGGCAGCTGACATCTATAATACTGGGATATATCTTGCAGGGGGTGGCTCTATGTTGCGCGGCTTAGACCGGCGGCTATCACAGAAGACCGACCTCCCGGTATACATTGCTGAGGATCCTTTGCGAGCCGTAGTACGGGGAACGGGGATAGCCTTGAAAAACCTGGAACGCTACAAGAGTATCCTTATCAAATAAGCAGGGAAAAGAGGATTGGAATCCTGACCTGCATTTCAGATCGTTTAACCTGCACCAATAGGGAAAGTGAATGCAACAGATTATCAACTTTATAATCCGGTTCAAAACCACCCTGTTGTTTTTGTTGCTATTACTAATTTCCCTGTTCCTCACGATTAAAGCCCATTCCTACCACCAGTCTATTTTCTTTAATTCTGCAAACCGACTTTCCGGAAACCTCTACAAGACGTCCAATAATATTTCTGAATATTTTAGGTTGCGCTCTGATAACCGGGACCTGATAGAAGAAAACACGGGCTTATATCAGTTGCTGTTCAATTACGGCATTCCGGATACCATGGAGCTGGATGCTGCTGATGTCCGTTACCGCATCACCCCTGCCCGTGTGATCAAGAACAGCTATGGCAACCTGAAGAACTATATTACGATTGACAAGGGGGAGCGACAGGGAATCCGTCAGGATATGGGGGTCATAACCGCAAAAGGCATCCTGGGTATCGTAGAAGCGAGCTCCAAAAACTATGCTGTTGTTCAGAGCATCCTCAACACCAATTCCAACATCAATGCTAAGATCAAGAACACTGATTATTTCGGTTCCCTTACCTGGGACGGATCGGGATATGACCGTGTTCAACTGGAGGATATTCCCCGGCTGGTGCAACTTATGGTTGGGGACACCATTGTCACTGGTGCCATGTCCAGCATTTTTCCGGAAAATGTCCCAATTGGGGTGATAAAAAAGTTCGATCTGAATGTATCAAAGAGTTTTTATCAGATCGAAGTGGCCCTGTTTAATGACATGACCAATATCAGCAATGTCTACGTCATTGAGAATGTAGACCGACCTGAAATCCTGGAATTACAATCAACCGTAGAAGATGATGCGGAATAGCTATTTCATTAATGCCCTGCGGTTTATACTGTTGGTGATGGTCCAGGTCCTGGTGTTCAACCAGATGAACTTCCTTGGTTTTATCAACCCCATGGTGTACATCCTGTTCCTCTTCTGGTATCCTATCAAGGAGAACCGCATGCTTTTTATTGGACTCGGTTTTCTGCTGGGCTTTGTAATCGACCTCTTCTCAGACACCCTGGCACTGCATTCAGCTGCAACCGTGACCATAGCCTATCTTCGTCCGGCCGTGATGCGTTTTGTCTTTGGGGTGAACTACGAGTTTCAAAGCTTCCGACTTTCCAATACCACACGTGCACAACAATTCACGTTTTTGGCGTTATTAATTTTGGTACACCACACCATATTCTTTACACTGGAAATTTTTAGTTTGTCCAATTTGCTTTTAATTTTGAAAAAAGTGGTGTTTAACTCACTTGGTACCATAATTTTGTGCTTGTTGCTCAGTTCGCTTTTTAGTCCTAGCAAAGAATGAAAAAGTTTTTATTATCCTCCATAATCGTGCTCATCGGGGCAACCTTCATAATAAGGTTATCCTATTTGCAGCTATTCAGCACCACATCTGACCTGGTGTTGGAGGACCCGGCGATAAAAACCATATATGACTATCCGGAACGGGGTTATATCTACGACCGCAATGGAAAACTCCTGGTAGCGAACCAGCCCGCTTATGATGTCATGGTCATCCCAAGGGAGGTGCAACCCCTGGACACCCTGGAGTTTTGTTCTTTACTAGGCATTGAGAAAGCAAAATTTGTAGATCGCCTGGTAAAAGCCAGACGTTACTCCCCCCGGCTTCCCAGTGTACTTGTGCCCCAATTATCCAAAGAAGATTATGCCCGTCTGCAGGAAAAAATGCGGAAGTACGAAGGCTTTTACATTCAAAAACGGTCCCTGCGTTACTATGACACCAAAAGTGCGGCCAATGTCCTGGGCTATATCAGTGAGGTCAATGAAACGGACCTACAGAAAAACCCCTACTATGTGCAGGGAGAACTCACAGGCAGGACAGGTATTGAAAAGCAATACGAAGAAATCCTCAGGGGGAGGAAAGGTGTGAAATACATACAAAAAGACCGCTTTAACAGGGACATCGGTCCTTACAAGGGTGGCGACTTAGATACCCTTCCCAAGCAGGGGGAAGAAATTCACATAAGCCTGGATAAGGAGCTGCAGGAATACGGGGAGCGCCTAATGGTTGGTAAGAGAGGGGGCATTGTGGCCATTGAACCCAGTTCTGGAGAAATCCTTACCCTGATTTCGGGACCAACCTATGACCCGGCGCTGCTGGTAGGGCGACAGCGTTCCAGGAACTACACCAAACTACATTATGATACCATCTCAAAACCTACGTGGGACAGGGCAATTCTGGCAGAGCCTTCACCAGGCTCGCCTTTTAAGATCCTCAATGCCCTGGTGGCCCTGCAGGAAGGGGTGATACAGCCAGAAACCACATTCCGTTGTTATAACGGCTTTTATGTGGGGAATGTGCTAAGGGGATGCCACTGCGGGGGCGGTGTCCGCAATATGATCAGTGGCATATACGAGTCTTGTAACGCCTATTTTGCAGGTACTTTCAGGCGGATCTATGACAACTATACCACTACAGACGAAGGTATGGATGTTTGGGAGAAACATATGAAAAGTTTTGGCCTGGGTAATTACCTGGGGTACGACCTCCCCACGGGAAGGCCTGGAAGGATTCCTTCCAAAGAATATTATGACCGGGTTTACGGGGACAATCGCTGGTCTTCCTCATTTATCATATCGAACTCCATCGGGCAGGGAGAAGTAGCGGCTACTCCGATTCAACTCGCCAATATGACAGCGGCCATTGCCAACCGGGGGTATTTTTACACCCCCCACCTGATCAAAAAAATTTCCGGGGAAGATGTTGAAATTCCAAAATTCACAGAGCGGAAGTACACCACCATTGATCCCCAGCATTTTGAGCCTGTAATCAACGGGATGGCCAATGTATATAAAATTGGTACGGCCAAATGGCTGAAGATTCCCGGCATCGACATTGCCGGAAAGACGGGAACGGTAGAAAATTTCACCAGGATCAACGGGGTAAAGACACAGTTAACAGACCACTCCGTGTTTGTAGCATTTGCCCCTGTGCAGAACCCAAAAATAGCCCTGGCCGTTTATATCGAAAACGGATACTACGGAGCCCGGTATGCAGGCCATATCGCTTCCCTGCTCATAGAAAAATACCTCAAAGGGGAAATCACCAGGAAAGACCTTGAAAAACGAATGCTGGAAAAGACACTTGAGCATGAGTACGCTAAGCCGTACAGTGGGGAAGAATTCAAGATAAACGAGTATGTTTGGTAGGAACGTACTTCGACGGATCGACTGGCTTACGATATTTTTATTCCTGATGCTGGTCGCCATCGGATGGGTGAACATCTATTCCACCACGCTTACCGATGAGGGCAGTTCACTATTGGATTTAAGTCAGCTCTACGGAAAGCAGCTTTTCTTTATCGGGGTAAGCCTGGTTACCATAATCGTACTGCTGGCATTGGAAGCCTCCCTTTATGAGCGATTTGCCAGCCTCATTTACATCATTGTGATAATCCTGCTCCTGGGCCTCTTTGTTTTTGGCAAGACTATCGCCGGAGCCACCTCCTGGTACGACCTGGGATTCTTTAATCTACAGCCTTCAGAACTCGCGAAATTCGCAACGGCCCTGGCACTCGCCAAATACCTTAGTGATATTCAAACGGATATCAAAAAGAGGAAACATCAGCTGTTTGCCTTCCTGATCATCCTGGTGCCCATGATCCTGATCATACCGCAACCCGACCCGGGCAGTGCGCTGGTCTTTTCTGCGCTTATTTTTGTGATGTTCCGGGAAGGATTACCCCTGTACTACCTGTGGCTGGCCCTGCTTACCATTGTGATTTTTATCACCACCTTAATGTTCGGGACGGCCTGGATGGCCATAGGGCTGGCTTTATTGATTACTTTATTCCTGCTCGTAAAAAGGGCCTCCTTTAAAGTACCCACAGTGCCCCTTGTCCTTTTCTATGTGGTTGCCATTGGTTTTTCACTTTCCGTTAACCTGGTCTACAACCATGTATTTGAACAAAGGCACCGGGATCGGTTCAGCCTGTGGTTGCGACTTGAAAAAGACCCGGAGAAGCTGGATAAGATCCGGAAAACCATCGGATACAAT
>NZ_CEYNTP010000122.1:5423-8121 GCF_982873095.1 Lentiprolixibacter sp.
GTCAGAAAAAGCAATAGAATCCGGAGGCATGAAAGGAAAAGGCTTCCTGGAAGGTACCAGGACCAAAGGCGATTTTGTCCCGGAACAACACACCGATTATATTTTCAGTACCGTAGGGGAAGAATGGGGATTTATCGGGACCACCCTCGTAGTGCTATTGTTTACCTTATTGCTGTTGCGGCTGGTACATCTGGCGGAGAGGCAGAAAAATGATTTCAGCCGGATGTACGGCTATGGTGTGATCTCGATCTTACTGATCCACTATTTTATCAATATCGGGATGGTCATTGGTATCCTTCCTACCATAGGAATTCCACTACCCTTCTTCAGTTATGGGGGGTCCGGGCTGTTAGGCTTTACCATCCTCCTCTTTATCTTCATAAAACTGGATGCCAACCGGCTTAATGAGTGGCTTTAGAATGTCCAGTATTTTTTCGCAATTTCCCTTTCTATTCTATTCTCAACTGTGTCTGGCAAACCGGGAAAGAAATCAATTCCGGTGCGCTTTTCCAGCTCATCCACAGACACCAGGTATTTATCAAGAGGCAAGGTGGTGTTCCTGTGGGGCAGTAAAAAGCAAGCGACACGCAGGGAATCACCCGAACCCAGAGCTACGATCTTATAATAGTAATCCGGGACCGCCACACCTTCGTCGCCAATACGATCCAGGGAAGGTTCTAAAACCCCTCCCGTGATCACATATAGTGTTCCGGAAATCCTGCACCAGGACCGTACCCTTTTCTCAAGATCGTTCCAGATACCTGCATTAAACTCATTCTCCTGAGGCGTAATATTACTGGTATAAAAGGTTTCATTAAAGGCATATTCGGAAAAGCGCCGGTCTCCTGCCGGACATAGATGGCCCCGGTCAAAACCAGAACCCTTATAGTTCCGCCAGTCTGCTGATTTGGTCCTTACCTTGGGATCCTCAATAAAGTAGGGCCGTTCGCGTTCGTGGTCCGTAAGATGTTCCCTTTTCAAAACATAGGCTACCCACTCTGCCTGCTCATAACGTTCGTGATAGGAAAGGGTAAAATGCTGGTGTTCTACCAGGTCTCCTGTAGTAGTTTCTGGCAGGAGCGAGTCGGGAAAAGGGGTGGGTGCCTCAATCCCTTCCGGGGCAGAATAGTGTGCAGGGGTATAGAAATTCTCAATCACCCAAAAGGCCACAATGACGAAGATCATGAGCCCGGTATACAGCAGGTAGCGTTTTCGCGATTTTGACATTTTTGCCATACCGTAAAAATAGCAGAAATCTCAGGTCTTACAGTTCCCCCTGTTGTAAGTTTTCGATATAAATCACGACCTTTGAAGTGCAAAATGTTCCCTTTTTTCGGGAGCATTTTTAATGAATTGATCCATTGAAAAGGAAAAAATATGTTACGCTGGAAAGATATTATCAGATATAGCACTAAAGGGAATCCTGAACCTGACAACAGGGTGGAGAAAACCGAAGAAGAGTGGCAGCAGCAACTAAGCCCAGAACAATTCAGGATTACGCGTTTGAAAGGAACCGAAGCCCCTCATACAGGTGCGTTATGCGGTATTTATGAGGCAGGGAAATACGCCTGCGTTTGCTGTGATACCGAATTATTTGATTCAGGAATTAAGTTCGAATCCGGTACAGGTTGGCCGAGTTTCACCCAACCTATTAAAGAAAATGCTATTAAGTATGTGAAGGATACTTCCTTTGGCATGATTCGGGTAGAAGTCCTTTGTAATACCTGTGACGGGCACCTGGGACATGTATTTCCTGACGGGCCGCCTCCCAGTGGCCTGAGGTACTGTATTAATTCAGCTGCCATCAAACTGTTAAAACCTGCTGAGCATGAAGAGTAATCAACAGGAACAGGCCACATTTGGAGGAGGTTGCTTCTGGTGTACCGAAGCGGTCTTTCAGGAGGTTAATGGAGTGATAGAGGTGGTTTCGGGCTATGCAGGTGGCCGTGTTCCCGGGAAGCCCACTTACCGGGAGGTTTGCTCCGGCCTTACCGGACATGCAGAAGTGGTTCAGGTGACCTTCAATCCGGAGGAAATCTCCTATCGCGATTTATTGGTTATTTTCATGACCACCCATGATCCGACTACCTTGAACAGACAAGGCGCAGATGTGGGCACCCAATACAGGTCTGTCATTTTTTTCCACGATGAGGAACAACAGAAAATCGCAATCGACGTGCTGGCCTCTCTAAAGGACTATTATAAAAACCCCATTGTAACTGAATTAAGCCCGTTACCCAAGTTCTTTGAGGCAGAAGATTATCATCAGGATTACTATGCCAATAACTCGGAACAAGGGTATTGTCAGTTCGTGATCTCCCCCAAACTGTCTAAGCTCAGGGAACAGTATGCCGATAAGCTAAAAAGGTAGCCTTCACACCTAGGGAAGTTACCTAAAGAAAAAAGCCTCGCAACATTTGCAAGGCTTTTTTTATTTCTATCAGGAATGCTTTATCCTTTAACGCTGGCCAGTTTGGTGTGTTTGATATTGTTCAGGCGTAGATCACGCAATACATTGACTGCCTCTTCCACGTATACATCCCTTGCCAGGTTGCGATGCCAACGGTCTCTTTTCTCTCTGAGAACAGGATCCTTGGTAAACAACTCTTTCTCATACTTTAACGACTCAAACGTGAGTTTGGAATCATAATCAGACAGGGACTTGAAGTAGTTGGAACGTTCGCGGTTCTTTTCCTCC
>NZ_CEYNTP010000123.1:0-2351 GCF_982873095.1 Lentiprolixibacter sp.
GAAACCTGTTCTTTTTCTGCTTTGGTAAGCGTACCCGTCTTGTCGAAGATGGCTGTGTTGATCTTGGCCAGCTGTTCAATGGCCTCCGTATCCTTCAGATAGAATTTCTTGTTTCCAAAGATGCGCAGCATGTTCCCCAGGGTGAATGGTGCGGCAAGGGCTATGGCACACGGACAGGCGATGATGAGGACGGCCGTGAATACATTGAGGGCCAGGGAGGGGTCTGCCACAAGCCAGTAAGCTGTTGCCAGGGAGGCAATGGTCAGCACAGCAACGGTAAAGCGTTTTCCAATCCGGTCCGTGAGGGTTTTAAACCCGGAAACAGTACTGTTTTCAAAGGCGGCGTTGCTCCACAGCTGTGTGAGGTAGCTTTGGGAAACCGGTTTGAGCACATCCATTTCAATGGCCCCTGACACCTGTTTTCCCCCGGCGTAAATTTTATCACCGGAGGTTTTGGAAACGGGAGCAGATTCCCCGGTCACAAAACTGTAGTCGATATGCGTTTTAGGACTGATGAGGATCCCATCCACGGGAATGAGTTCCTGGTTGCGGATCAGCAGCCGGTCACCCTTTTGTATCTGGTATACCTGCACGCTTTCTTCCTTGCCACCCGACAATAATCGGGTTACGGCGATGGGGAAATAAGACTTGTAGTCCCGCTCAAAGGATAGGAAGGCATAGGTCTTTTGCTGGAAAAATTTACCCAGCAGCAGGAAGAAGATCAATCCCGTTAAGCTGTCAAAAAATCCAGGTCCATGGTCCAGGATAATGTCCAGGGTACTTCTGCTGAACAGTGCTATAATTCCCAGGGCTATGGGAACATCAATATTGAGCATACGCGACCGCAGTCCTTTGAAGGCCGATGTGAGGTAATCCTGTCCCGCATAAAATACCACGGGTAGAGAAAAGGCAAACATCAGCCAACGGAAAAATGTCTTGTATTCGTTCAGCCAGAAATCCGGAGCTTGCGCCCCCTGTATATCAAAGTACTCAGGGAAAGACAGGAACATGACATTTCCGAACGCAAAACCGGCCACACCCAGTTTGTAGACAAGGCTCCTGTCCCGTACCTGGGCGTCCTTGCCCAGGTCGTCCAGGGATAAGTAAGGTTCATAACCGATCCTGGAGAGGAGGACCACGAGATCTTTAAGGGAGAGGGTGTCCCGTTTGTACGTGATCCGTATCGTTTTCTTTGGGAAATTAACCTGGGAATTGAGAACAGCTGTATTGAGCTTATTCATATTCTCCAGCACCCATATACAGGAGCTGCAATGTATATTGGGTATGTAAAGGTTGATGATGGCGAGGTGCCCATCCTGGAATTCGATCAGCTTTTCAGCAATAGCAGGATTATCGAGAAAATCGTACTTGCCCTCGATTTCTGCCGGAGTAGTACCAGCAGCCTGTTGTAGGTCATAATAATAGGATAGATCGTGATCAGAGAAAATCTCATATACAGTTTTGCACCCATTGCAACAAAAGGTTTTATCATCAAAAAGGACTTTAGTGCTACCGCAGGGATCCCCGCAGTGGTAACATTTTACCTTATCCATAGAAACATTTGCTTATACCCGGGTCCAAAAGTCTCCGAATTTCAACGGATTTTATATGATATTTGTCAGCTTTTCAATAATTTTATCATCCGTACTGGAAAAGATCAATAGATGGATCACAAAAAACGATGCGAAAACTGCATTATCCGCCAGTTCAACTCCCTCCGGGCCATGACCAAGGAGGAATTGAAAAGGGTTGCTGATACCAAGACCACCAAAACCTTTAAAAAAGGGGAAGCCCTATTTGAGGAAGGAGAAAAGCTGAATGGGGTATTTTGCGTCAGAAATGGGGTGTCCAAACTTTCCAAGCTGAGCGCCAACGGAAAAGACCAGATCGTAAAGTTGGCCACCAAGGGCGAGGTGATGGGCCAGCGTTCGGTCATTGTGGAAGAAAGTGCCAACCTCAGTGCCGTAGCCGTCAATGACATGGAGGTATGTTTTATTCCCAAAGAGGCCATAGTTAATACACTGCACACCAATACAGATTTTACCTACGAGGTCTTGCGCCACATGGCCCACGATTTAAAGGAAGCGGACGACGTTATTGTAAACATGTCCCAGAAAACAGTGAAGCAACGTATCGCAGAGGCCTTCCTTTACCTGAGAAACAATTACGGAGAAGACGAGGAAGGGTATTTGAGCCTTACACTTTCCCGTGAAGATATTGCCAACGTGGTGGGTACCGCTACCGAATCCTGTATCCGGATCATTTCGGAATTCAAAAAGAAGGGCTATTTAAAAAGTTCAGGCAAAAAGTTAGGCATTGCCGACCTAAAAGGATTGCAGGATCTTGCAGAC
>NZ_CEYNTP010000123.1:2361-8062 GCF_982873095.1 Lentiprolixibacter sp.
TCTTATTTTTTTGTATTACCCCAGCCGCTTCAGGCCACTTTTTTCCTCTAGTTTTTCACACAAGCACCAACGCCAAAATCTGGAGCCCTTTTCAACACCCTGTTGGGAAGTCCCCGTAAAACCTGACATATATCATTGTTTGCGCGGGTCTGCCCGGCTACTTTTATCACTTAAATTGTAATTCTGTGGCCATGATAAAAATCTTGCTACCAACGGACTTTTCCGAAAATGCTTGGAATGCCACCGAGTATGCATTGAAGATATTTGAGCAGGAGCCCTGTACTTTTTACCTGGTCAATACCTATACTCCGGCCATTGTCCACAGCAGGTTTATGGCCACAACGGTACATGGTAGCATGCTGGAAGACAATGTACGGCACCAGTCTGAAAGTGGACTGGAAGAAACAGTTGCAAAAATAAAGGCGCGTTATCCGGATACCAAGCACCAGTTTGAAACCATTTCCTCATTTAGTTTATTGACAGAGGAAATTAGGGAGGTGGTGGAATCTAAAGAAATTGATCTTATCATCACAGGCACAAAAGGTGCTTCTGGTTTCGATGAGGTTTTTATGGGTAGCAACTCTGTACGTATCATAAAAACGATTAAAAGATGTCCTGTATTGGCTATCCCTAGCGAATTCCAGTATCGGGCACCTGTGAATATCGCATTCGCCACGGATTTTAAGCGTAATTTCAGTCCCAAGGCCCTGGCCCCCCTAAAGAAGCTCGCTGACCGGTTTGAATCTGCCATTCAGATTCTGCACATCCAACAGCGGGAGGAACTCGACGATTTCCAGATAAAGAACCGTGATTTGTTGCTGGACTACTTTGCCCCTATAAGGACTACGCTGCACAGTCTTGCTTATTATTCCGGAAAGGCAGATGTATTGGAACACTATCTGGAAGAGCATGATGTGGATATGCTGGCCATGGTACATTACCGGTATGGGTTCCTTGAAGAACTGGTACGTGAGCCGGTAATCAAACGCGTGGCTTTCCACACCCGCATACCGATGATGGTGTTGCCAGAATAACTACACCTGGAGTACTCCCTACTTGCTATCCCGGTATAGCAGTTCTTCCCTCACGGGAAAATCTTCGTAAAAATCCTCAAAGGTCTTGTCCGTGGTATAGTTATCCGTAAGTACCCGGTAAACCATGTAGGCGATCATGACCTGGCCCAGGACAGTGACATAAAATACCCAATTAAAGGGAAAGTTCATGGTGACCATGATGGTCACTATTATGAGGAGCATTGTGGTTGCTCCTACCCAAAACATAGCAGAAGTTTTCATTTTTGTTTGCAAGTTAACCAATAATCCCCTGGACCGTTGTTAAGGTAATGGTAAATGAGGTGTCACAACGAAACGGTGAAAGACGAGACTTTGAAAATAGCTAATCCAAAGTATTATGAGAATGGAAAAGCTTTCGTATCTTTGTAGTGTTGTGTTGGGTATTAGTTATGCTAATACCAAGTTGTGACCCAAAAAAACGAAAGATGTTTTACGGGTTAACCAATGAAAGGCTTTCCAGTTTGGGAGGCTTTTTTTGTTGGCCATTACATCGGATTCATGGCTATGAGTTTAAGGGGACATTTCCCCTGTAGTGCTTCATCAAGCGCGGATTTTGTCGTAATTTTGATGGAATTCATAAACTGCAACAAGAACATGCCTCTCTATCACAAATTGGGGAAAATCCCACACAAACGCCATACGATATTCAAGAAGGAAGACGGCACCTTGCACTACGAACAACTCTTTGGTACCATAGGGTTCGATGGCATGTCTTCCCTGATGTACCACCTCCACCGGCCTACCATGGTGAAGGAAGTGGGGAAAACCCTGGATCTGCGACCCCGGGCCGTTGTGGAGCACAACATGAAGTCACGGCTACTGAAAGGCCTTGAGGTTGCCCCTGAAGCAGATTATCTGGATAGCCGTAAAGTAATCCTTTTCAACAAGGACGTACATATCGGCCTGGCTGCACCAAAGACGTCCATGACTTCCTATTTCTACAAAAACGCCGACGCCGATGAATTGCTGTTTATACACAGAGGAAGTGGTACTCTGAGAACCCTGCTCGGTGAAATCCCGTTTGAGTACGGGGATTACCTGTTAATCCCAAGGGGTATGATCTATCAGATCCATTTTGACACAGATGATAACCGTTTATTGGTAACAGAATCCTACCATCCGCTTTACACCCCCAAGCGTTACCGAAACTGGTTTGGTCAGCATCTGGAGCATTCTCCTTTTTGCGAACGGGATTTTAAACTCCCCCGCAACCTACAGACACATGACGAACAAGGGGAGTTCCTGATCAAGGTAAAGAAACAGGGGCAATTGCACCACCTCATTTATGCTTCTCATCCATTCGATGTCGTGGGATGGGACGGTTACAACTACCCCTATGGTTTCTCGATTCACGACTTTGAACCGATTACCGGTAGGGTCCATCAACCCCCTCCGGTGCACCAGACCTTTGAAACCAGTGCTTTTGTAGTGTGTTCATTCTGCCCCAGATTGTACGACTATCACCCCGAAGCAATACCGGCTCCCTACAACCATTCCAATATTGATTCGGATGAGGTCCTGTATTATGTGGATGGGGACTTCATGAGCAGAAAGAATATCGATAAGGGATATATTTCCCTGCACCCGGCCGGGATACCCCACGGCCCACATCCGGGCACCTACGAGGCGAGTATCGGGAAGAAGGGCACCGGGGAACTGGCGGTAATGATAGACACCTTTAAGCCTTTGCAACTCACCCAACAGGCCCTGGATCTAGATGACGGCAAATACTACCAATCCTGGTTAGAGTAATTCGGGGTGCCGGAGCACCTGATGCAATAAACCAGCGGCAAGTTTGGCCGTTTGTCCATCGCGATCATAAAGCGGGTTGAGTTCCGCGATATCCATGCTGATGAGCTTTCCCGAGCGGATGATTTCCTCCAGTGCCCAAATCGCGATCTCCGGATCAAACCCAAAAGGAGAAGCTGCGCTTACCCCCGGGGCATAGGCAGAGGAAAAACCGTCCAGGTCTATGGTCAGGTAAACCCGATCTACCCTGCTGAAAAACTCCTGTAATTTATTTTTCAGAAAGTCCGTATGCCGCATGTTAAATCGGGTGTTCTTAACGAAGGACACCCTGAATTCCTTAGCCGTTTCAAAAAGTTCCGGCGGGTTGGCATCTTCCCTGATCCCCAGGCAGAGGTAGTGAAAGGGTAGTTTACGCCCCTGCTGTTCCTGTGCGATCTGATAAAAGGGGGTGCCAGAATTATTTCCTCCAGCATTGTTTCGCAGGTCAAAATGGGCATCCAGGTTGATTATCCCAAGGGTAGTACCGGAACCCAAATAATCATGTACCCCGGAAAAATGTCCGTAAGCTATATCATGCCCGCCGCCCAGCACTAAGGGGAAATACCCTAAGCCTAGAAGGGAATGCACGCTTTTGCTCAGGTCTTTCTGTGTGGTCTCCATGTCCCCATCCTCGCAGACAAGCTCCCCTGCATCAAGCAATTTACTGCTCCTGTCTAGAGGGCAGGGTAGTTTGCCCAGGGCCTCCTTAATGGCCAAAGGGCCATCTTTAGCCCCAACACGCCCCTGATTGCGCTTCACACCCTCGTCGCAGGCATACCCCAACAGGGCAAAACCTGTGGGCTGAGACTTTGGCGGAGAGTTCATGTCAAGCATGGCTACTACTTCATGGAGGTACTGAGCGGTTCCGGTTTTGCGTCCCTGCCAAATTTCAGGGTTAGGGGGTTGATACACATTCATAGCGTGAGGTGTTGGTTATTATTATTTATTAAACAAGTTGTTCAATAGCCGATCTTCCACCCTATGGGGAAGAGTGATTTCCAGTCCTGGCGTACGCGACATTTCCCTTTGAATGGCAAAACGGGCCTCCTCATTCCGGGCCCAGCTTCGCCTGGCAATCCCGTTGTTCACATCAAAGAAGAGCATGCTCCTCAGTCTGTCATGTGCTTCATCAGAACCGTCCAGGACCATCCCGAATCCACCATTGATCACCTCACCCCATCCAACACCTCCTCCGTTGTGGATGGAAACCCAGGTAGCGCCACGGAAACTATCCCCAATTACGTTGTGAATGGCCATGTCTGCCGTGAACTTGCTCCCGTCATAGATATTGCTGGTTTCACGGAAAGGGGAGTCAGTACCACTTACATCATGGTGATCCCTTCCCAGTACCACTGGAGCGGAAATCCTTCCCTCTTCAATAGCCGTATTGAAGGCTTCAGCAATCTTTATCCGACCTTCAGCATCGGCATAGAGGATCCGGGCCTGTGAGCCCACCACTAAGCGGTTGGCCTCAGCCTCTTCAATCCATTTGATGTTATCCTGAAGCTGCTGTTCTATCTCATCCGGGGCTTTTTTGTGCAGTTCCCGCAACACTTGAAGTGCGATTTGATCTGTGGTTCGCAGGTCCTCCGCTTTTCCTGAAGCACACACCCATCGAAAGGGCCCGAAACCATAGTCAAAACACATAGGCCCTAATATGTCCTGAACATATGAGGGATATCTGAAATCCTTTTGGTTTTCTGCCATTACTGCAGCACCTGCCCGGGAAGATTCGAGGAGGAAGGCATTGCCGTAATCAAAGAAGTACATGCCTTTCTCGGCATGTTGGTTGATCGCTTTTACCTGTCGCCTTAGGGATTCCTGTACCTTCTTTCTGAAAAGTTCAGGATGTTCAACCATCAATTGATTGGCCTCCTCATAGGATAAACCTACGGGATAATACCCTCCCGCCCAGGGATTGTGCAGGGAGGTCTGGTCAGATCCCAGATGAATAAAGATCCCTGCTTTGAGGAAATGTTCCCAAACATCCACAACATTGCCCACATAGGCGAGGGAAACGATCTCTTCAGATGCAACGGCCTTTCGTGTGCGCTCTTCCAGGGTTTCAAGGTCGAATACCAACTCATCCACCCATCCCTGATCGTGCCGTTTATGGGCGGCGGCCGGATTGATCTCCGCACAAATCGTAATGCAGCCCACAATATCACCTGCTTTGGGTTGTGCTCCGCTCATTCCCCCAAGTCCCGAGGTAAGAAAGATTTTTCCTTTCGGGCTTTCCCCTTTGGCAAGCACCTTCCTGAATGCATTCATCACGGTGATGGTGGTACCGTGCACAATGCCCTGGGGACCGATGTACATGTAAGAGCCGGCCGTCATTTGCCCGTATTGGGTTACCCCCAGTGCGTTATAGCGTTCCCAGTCATCTGGCTGTGAATAGTTAGGGATCATCATGCCATTTGTCACGACAACCCTGGGAGCACTTTTGCTGGAAGGGAAGAGGCCCATGGGGTGCCCGGAATACAGGTGCAGGGTCTGAGTATCCTGCATGGTGGCCAGGTACTTCATGGTGAGGAGATACTGTGCCCAGTTCTGGAACACGGCCCCGTTTCCGCCATAGGTGATGAGCTCATCAGGATGTTGGGCAACGGCCGGGTCCAGGTTGTTTTGGATCATGAGCATAATTGCTGCTGCCTCCCGGCACTTGGCAGGGTAGTGGTCTATGGGCCGGGCGTGCATGGGATAGTCCGGTTTAAAGCGATACATATAGATACGTCCGTAATCCTCCAGTTCTGTAGCGAATTCTGCAGCGAGTTCCTCATGCCAGACTTCGGGGAAATAACGGAGGGCATTGCGCACGGCCAACTGCTTTTCCTCCCGGC
>NZ_CEYNTP010000124.1:0-7991 GCF_982873095.1 Lentiprolixibacter sp.
TGCCGAAATTCTGACTGCATTTATTATAAAGGAATAACTGTCTATATCAATGCCTGTAAGTAGATGATTATTTTGGATTCTTCCTGCCTAAACTAATACCTATGAAACCTAAATTCTGGATCTATCTCCTTTTCATCTGTGTCTCACTATCTTGTCAGAAGACCGAAAAAAAATACGTTTATGTGGATGGGAAAAACATTTACTCGCCAGAAGGTGAGCGTTTGCATTTAAAAGGGGTGAATCTGGGCAACTGGCTGTTACCAGAAGGCTATATGTTTAAGCTGCGCAACTGTAATTCCCCACGTAAAATAGACCAGGCCATCCGGGAATTGATTGGCAATAGTGCTACTACCACTTTTTGGGACGCCTTCCTTGAGAATCACATAACCGAAGCCGATATTAAATGGTTGTCAGAAGCCGGTGCGAATATTATCCGACTGCCATTTGATTACCGCCTGCTAACCCATGACGATTTTTTGGGCAGGGACATGCAGGGTTACCAGTACTTTGACAAGGCCGTGAAGTGGTGTGAGCAGTACAATATCTATGTCTTGTTCGATATGCATGGAGCACCCGGAGGTCAGACCGGCGACAATATAGATAACAGTGACGGATATCCCTGGCTGATGGTAGATGAAGGGATGAAACAAAAGGTCACGGAAATCTGGCAGGAGATAGCCGAAAGGTACGCAGACAATACCACTGTTGTCGGTTACAATTTACTCAACGAACCTATCCCTCATTATTTTGAAGCTGACTCCCTTAAACACAACCTGGAACCCCTGTACAAAAGGATAACAAAAGCCATAAGGAAGGTAGATCAGAACCATATAGTCTTTATAGGAGGTGCTGTCTGGGAGACTGATTTTTCCGTATTTTCAGAACCCTTTGATGATAAGCTGGTCTATACCTTCCACAAATACTGGATGCCCCCTGAACAAAAAGAGATCCAGGAGTATATTGACTTCAGGGAAAAACACAATGTCCCCATTTTAATGGGGGAAAGCGGAGAAAATGATGATGCCTGGGTCAGGAACTTCAGGGAACTCCTGGATAAAAATGAGATCCACTGGACCTTCTGGCCCTACAAGAAAATGGATAATACCCGCGGACCTATGAACTTTGATAAACCCGAGGGTTATGATGCTTTTGTCCAATATGCAGAAGGAGACAGAAGCTCATTCAGTAAGATCAGGGCGCTGAAAGATAGTCTTGATGGGATAGCCCCGAATGAGATAGTGAAGGTCTTAAACCAATATGTGGAAAATTCCAGGTTCGAGAATTGTTTCCCAAATAAGGGCTATTGCGATGCACTGGGGTTTACTGATTTAGCTGAATAAAGCATTTAACTGTGCTTGCGGCTAATTGCTATCGAAATGCCAGCGAGTTTAACAGTATGCCGCCTGCCATTGAATTACTTTTATAATAAATTTACAGGGCATAAATCCAACTACTGAAATGAGAAGAATTTCAACTTCACTTCTGCTTTTGTTCCTGTTCTTTACCTTGTCATCTCATGAGTTATTCCTGAAGTCTGATTCCTACTTTCTTAACACCTATAGCCATTCAGAACTTTACCTTTTTAACGGAACCTTCGATCAAAGTGAAAATGTGATCACCAGAGATCGAATTATCAATCCACAGATAATCGGTCCGGAGTACAATTTTAAACCCGCGCCTGATGACTTTTACGATAAGGGCAAAGCCACCTATTTGAAGTTTAAAACCGCGGATCCCGGAACATACGTGGCAGGAGTTTCAACAAAACCGAGAAGTATCGAGCTAAGTGGAGCTGAGTTTTTGGAATACCTGGAACATGAGGGGTTGACCGAAGTAATTTCAGACAGGAAAAACAAAGGAATCACAAACACCTCTGCAAATGAAAAATATTCCAAGCATGTAAAAGCCATCCTGCAGGTCGGTGAAACCAGAACTGCTGATTTTTCAATGGAACTTAACTATCCTATAGAGTTTATTCCACTGAAAAACCCTTATAACCTGTCTATTGGCGATGAGATGTCATTCAGGCTGTTGTACCTGGGAAAACCGCTCAGCAATCAAACGGTTCATGTTAGTTCACGAAAAAACATAAACGTAAAAGACGGGCAGGAAACTTCTCTGAGAACAAATAAGGAGGGGGAGGTTAGTTTTACGATCAGCAATGAAGGACAGTGGTACATTGCAACCATCCATATGCTGGAAAGCGAGGAGGAAGATTTCGATTATGAATCCAACTGGGCGACACTGACATTTGAGGTGAAAGCCCCGTAGCAGGCATGTTGCAGTAATTAATAGATCCATAGATCCAAACACTATTCCATTTCAGTTTTTAATTAGATTCGTACCTTAACAAAATCAAAAGTCTTTACTAACTATATACTATCATGAAAAATTTAAAAATGCTCTTATTGCTAACTGTTATTGCAATAGTTAGTTCATCTACCTTGTATGCACAACGTGTTGAAAGTGATTCGCCACTAATTGGTAAATGGGATCTTACCATTGTCATGGAAAAAGATCAATTAGAGAATCTCGGAATGTTCCGGCATGGACTCATGGCGTCCGACGGTTTTCCAGGATGGTTAGAGGTTAAACTATCCGGTTTTTCCACACTTGTAGGTTATTATGTGGGTTACGAAGGAAGTGCAAGGCCCATTGCCGAGGTACATTACGATGCTAAAAAAGACAAATATCACTTTACCATTCCTCCTCAATGGATGGATATCGATGATATTTATTTTGAATTCAGCCTGAAAGACGACAAACTTTCGGGATATAAAATGCTCGATGGGAATAAACTTATGTTTACCGGGGTTCGCGCACCAAGCTTAAAAAGAACGGAACCGCCGGTGTGGGGCAATCCCATCAATTTACTGACCGACAATATGGATCGCTGGATCATTCCGGAGAACAATAAATTTAAAATGGTAGACGGCATGTTGGTGAACCCGGAAAAAGGGGGCAACCTGATTACCAATCAAAAATTTAATGATTTCAAACTCAGCATAGAATTCAGGTATCCTGAAGGAAGTAATAGCGGAATATACCTTCGCGGCCGTTATGAAATTCAGATCGAAGATTCCAAGGGAAGGGCAGATCATGTGAGTATCGGTGGCGTTTACGGATATATCCCCCCCGCAGTGAATGCCTCAAAAGAACCCGGAGAGTGGCAAACCTATGAAATTACCTTGGTGGGAAGACATGTTACCATTGTGCATAATGGGATTGAAGTTGTTTCCAACCGTCCCATCCCTGGTATAACAGGAGGTTCTCTTGACAGTAATGAAGGGGAACCCGGCCCTATAATGATACAGGGAGACCATGGCCCCATTGACTTCCGCAAATTTGTCATAACCCCTTCAGTGAACTAGGGGATTTCTCTGAACAGTTGCACAAGGTCAAAAACCCTGGCATGGATGATTAATAGCAGGAAAACTGAGCACTAAGTATTGAATTATGGACAAAGCATTACAAACCATGATCGACAATATGCCTGAAAAGACGGGCAAGTCTCTATCCGAATGGAAATCCTTGCTAAAGACAAAATCCTTTGCCAAACATTCTGAAGCGGTAAACTATCTTAAAAAGGAGCACCAGGTAACGCACGGTTTTGCAAACACCATTGTCTCATTGAGCAAAGAAGAACAAACAACATCACAAGACCTCATCGCAAATCAATACAAGGGTAAAGAGAATTTGTTGCCTATTTATGATTTACTGGTTAAAACAGTTGTTGAATTCGGAAAAGATGTAAAGATTACCCCCAAGAAAACGGAAGTTAGCCTGGACAGAAAAAGGAAATTTGCTGTAATAAAACCTGCTACAAAAACCAGGGTTGATTTAGGGCTTAAATTGAAGGGTGAACCCATAACAGAACGTCTGGAAAATTCAGGTCCTTTCGGTACTATGTGCTCACACAGAGTAAGATTAACAGATGTGAATCAAATAGATGCAGAGCTGATTAATTGGCTGCAAGAAGCCTATCAAAATGCAGAGTAGGTACAGACCATCAATCATTTCCATCGATTTAATCCCGCCCATACGCCACAAGGAATCCGGAAACAGCAGGAGCTGCTTCCGGGCTGGCATGACGGGGGTTCGTATGCCCATACCAAGGATCACCAAATGAAAATCGAGCATATTGCTATTTGGACAAGGGATATTGAAAGAATGCGAGCGTTCTATTTAAAATTTTTCGACCTGGTTGCGAGTGATAAATATCACAATACAAAAAAGAAGTTCAGTTCATACTTTTTGTCGTTCAAAAATGGTCCTCGCATTGAGTTGATGCATCAAGCTGATCGTAATGAACCAAATAAAAAATTGGAATATCAACTGGGGCTTACCCATATTGCCATTTCTGTTGGATCGAAAGAAAAGGTGGACTTGCTAACCGAGCGAATTCGACAAAGTGGCAATCTAGTAATTGGGGAACCGAGAACCACCGGGGATGGATATTATGAAAGTGTGATCTCAGACCCGGAAGGTAATTTGATTGAAATAACAGTATAACAAATAGCATACAACCCAACCGATACGCAATACCCATCAGGATACTACCTATAATCCAATATAAAAGCAGAATTTTCAGCTGAAGCGAATAGAAATCTCTGGTTTCGGTTTAAGATTAATGAGCCTTTTCCTGGCCTCCTTCCTTACCCTGCGCTCCTTACTTTTAAAATAGGGCCGTAATATGACCATTGTCATTATTAAACCGGTGATAATTAGATAATTTCGAAGGTTGGTTCCTCATTATCTAACGGATAAATCTCTTTACTCATGAAATATAACACGGTTATTATTGGTGGTGGTCTTTCAGGATTAACCGCAGGGGCTACCTTATCGAAATTTGGAAAAAAAGTGCTGCTTCTGGAGCAACACTATAAACCTGGTGGGTGTGCCACCACATTTAAGCGTGGAGATTTCATAATTGAAGTCGGGCTACACGAAATGAGTGGCCTGGTAGAGGGTGGCACCATGAGGAATATCTTCAAGATGCTGGAGATAGATAAAAACGTGGAATTTCTGCAAGTACCAGAGTTTTATGGCATAGTGTCCGATTCCAATAAAGAAGACTTTGTATTCCCACACGGTTTTGAAGCAGCCACAAAAGCGCTGGTAGACAAATACCCGGAGGAGGAGAAGGCTATAAAAAAGTTCCTGAAATTGCTGGCCGGAATCCGGCATGAAGCAATGAACTTACCGCGATCTCCTTTAAAACGAAAGCTGATCTATCCGCTATTCCCTTTGCTTTACCCCAACCTGGTAACAGCAACAAAACATACAGTTGGATCCTGGCTTGATAAACACATAAAGAATGAAGAGTTAAAACTTGATTTAACAGCGCATATTGCTTACTGGGGTGATGACCCTTACACCTTGTCGATGTTCTATTTCGGATTGCCTTTTGCAGGCTTCATTGAAAGCGGGGGTCACTTTATAAAGGGGGGTTCTCAAAAGCTATCCGATCACCTGGCAGCCTTCATTGAAAAGCAGGGAGGTACGGTGCTATTAGGCAAAAAGGCAGAAAAAATTATTACTGAAAATGGCAAGGCTACAGGAGTAACCTTCCGCGATGTTTTTAAGAATGAAGACCCTGTTACCATCAGCTGCGACAATGTAGTAGCCAATGCGGCCATCCCCACGGTGCCCGCCTTGCTGGATGAGCCTTATGCAAGTAAACTCGAGCAAATGATAGGTTCCCATCCGGATTCTACCTCGCTGTTGTGCATGTATTTTGGTTTTAACCAGAAACTGGATCAATTCGGGGTTAAATACTATTCAAACTTCATACAGGGAGAGGATGTTAAGACCTTAAAGGATGTGCACCCCAATCAACTGGGCGATTGGGATAAGCGCAGTTTCATCTTTGTAGATTATGAAAAGGTAGACGCCGGACTGGCACCATCAGACAAAGCCGCAGGTGTGATCTGCACTGTAGACTATCTGAAATTCTGGGAAAACCTCAGTGATGAGGAGTACAAAACCAAAAAAGAAGAAGTAGCCCAGATCTTGTTACGACGATTGGAAGAGCAGTTCCCGGGAATAGGAGAAACCATTGAATACTATGAGGTCTCCACCCCTAAGACGATCAAGCGGTTTACTGCTAATCCCAGCGGGGCCGTATACGGTTTTGCACAGACCCTGGACTTAACGGCCTCTAAGCGATTCAGAAATAATTTCCTTATACCCAACCTGTATTTTGCATCGGCCTGGGCATTCCCTGGAGGTGGTTTTGAAGGCAGCGTAACAGGCGGGTTTTTAGCAGCCTTACAAATGAATAAAGACAAGATCTGGTCCGATACCGACACAGAAAAATACGCTGATGATCGCATTGTGAAACTCAAATCATCGAAAAAAGTTGATGAAAATACGGTTGAGTTGACCTTTGCAAAGCCGGAAGGATTTAAGAATGAAAAAGGGCAATACGCCATCCTCAATCTTAAAGACCATAAGGTAGCTGATTTGGATCTGCCGTATCGTTGGCTTCCACTGGCCTCAAATGGTGAGGATGAGTATCTGAGGTTCGAAATAAAGAAGGACGACAGTAGCTTTTCTAAAACTTGCGAAGGCATGGAAATTGGTGAAGAAGCCATGGTATTTGGACCTGTGGGTTAGGCAATACAGGCAGCCTGAAGCACCCCAGGCGTAATCGCCTTTTCCTAATGATAATAGACTAAAGATGGATAAAAGAATAAAAATTGTAGCCATCTGCGGAAGCCCGCATAGAGGGAATACATACAATATTCTGAAGATGCTGGAGCAAAGTCATCCTGAAATCGATTTCAAGATACTTATGCTGTCTGAGCTTGATCTTAAGGACTGCATCGGCTGCTATTCCTGTATCAATAATGGAGAAGAGAGCTGTCCCCTCCAGGATGATCGCGATGCGATTATTGAAGAAATGAAGGCTGCCGATGGGGTCATATTTGCATCCCCTACCTATGCCAGGGCTGTAAGTGCCTTGATGAAGAAATTTGTTGAACGGACCAGCTTTATGGCTCATAGACCCATCTTCTTTGGCAAACATGCCATGGCCCTGGCCACCTGTGCAGGATTTGGCGCAGATCTGACCACTAAGTATCTGACCGAAAACTTTACACAATATGGATTCAAATTTGTTCCCTCGGTGGAACTGATGGTAGCCCGAAAAACAGAAGACGAAACCCAGCACAATAGATCTCAAGCAATAAAAGCATATGAAAAATTGATTAGTTCAATAAAAGCTCAGGAGAAAATCGAACCCTCCTTTAACCAGCTGGTGTATTTCAACATCTTCAAATATATTTCCGAATGGAATAAATTGAAGGGCTGGGCAGATTACGAATTCTACCGGGATAAGAACGACTACTACTACGATATTAAAATACCCTATTGGAAAAATAAACTGGTTAAGTGGATTGCGGGAAAAGAAATAAAGAAGATGAAGGCAAATACCACTTCTGAGAATTGACCTAATCCTCGACTTAAAAATGAAAATAACACACTACCTGTACAATGCCTTTCTCATTGAATCCGGTAATAAGAAAATCGCCATCGATCCGGGAGGTTTAATGTTCTATTATTTCCGATTCAGCTCGCTGATCCCTAAATCCGAATGGGATGATATTACGCATATTTTGGTAACGCATGGCGACCCTGATCACTATTGGCACGCCGATAGAATGGCAGCTGTTTCCCATGCACCTGTCATTTGTAATAAAACGATGGTGAAAGAGGTTGATGGGAAGCACCTGCTACTTGGTCCCAGGGACAAGGGAGTTGCCTTTACCACAGAATTACAAAAGTATCAGACCCTTTCTGTGGATGAAACCATCGAGCTTGACGGGATGTCCATTACCGGAATTAAAACTACCCATGGTCCACTTACCATAAAACTCGGTCCTTTTTCAAAAACGCTGAAACCCGGACCAGAAGAGCGCATTGGATGGGGGGCCATCGGATTCAAGATTCAACTAGATGGGAAGACCTTAGTCAATCTTGGTGACACA